>CAIJLK010000217.1 GCA_903821465.1 uncultured Bacteroidota bacterium
GGCTTGAAATAACCATTGAACAATGGAGCATTTTATACCATTTATGGAAGGAAGATTGTTTGAGTCAGCAGGAACTATGTAATCGCACTTTTAGAGATAAACCCAGCATCACTCGTTTGATTGATAATTTAGAAAAACAGGCAATGGTTATACGGATGCCTTCAAAATCGGATCGCCGGATTAACCTGGTTTGCCTCACTGACGCGGCTAAACAAATTCAGAATCTTACCATCGACTTAGCCAATCAAACAATGAGTGAAGCATTGGTTGATGTTAAAAGAGAAGATATTGAAATCGTTAAAACAGTATTTCAAAAGGTTTATGATAACCTCACATTATAGCATCCTAAAAAACAACTAATAAATTTTCTTCCATGGAAACAACAAAACAAATAACGGCATTAAAAGGCGGCGAATGGATCATCAAAGAAAGCGATCCATTAAAAACCTTTATTCCGGAGGACTTTGATGAGGAACAGAAAATGGTAATGGAAATGTGCGACCAGTTTGTTTCTGCAGAAATTCTGCCTGTAATCGATCGCATCGAAAAATTAGAACCAGGCTTGATGCCATCACTAGTTAAGAAAGCAGGGGAGCAGGGATTGTTATCAACTTCGTTCCCAGAAAAATATGGTGGATTGGGTAAAGACTTTATTACTTCTACCATTGTAAACGAAGGATTGGGTGGTGGCTATTCTTTTTCAGTTGCCATTGCTGCACATACTGGCATCGGCTCATTGCCTATCTTGTATTTTGGTACAGAAGCGCAGAAAGATAAATACATTCCAAAGCTTGCAAGTGGCGAATGGATAGGCGCTTATGGGTTAACAGAACCCAATAGTGGTAGCGATGCATTGGGTGCAAAAAGTACCGCGAAGCTGAGCGATGATGGGAAATACTATATTTTAAATGGACAAAAATGCTGGATCACCAATGGTGGTTTTGCAGATGTGTATACCGTTTTTGCAAAGATCGATGGAGATAAATTCACAGGATTCATTGTTGAGCGTGGAATGGAAGGATTTACCCAAGGTCCTGAAGAACATAAAATGGGGATCAAAGGTTCTTCTACTGTGCAACTCTATTTCCAAGATTGTAAAGTTCCTGTTGAGAATGTGTTAGGCGAAATTGGTAAAGGCCATATTATCGCATTCAATATCCTCAATATTGGAAGATTAAAATTATGCGCTGCAACGTTGGGCGGTGCTAAAAAAGCTACTGATATTTCTACGCAATATGCGATTGATCGTGAGCAGTTTAAAATTTCTATTTCTCGTTTCGGTGCCATCAAACATAAATTGGCTGAAATGGCCATCCGCATGTTTGTTTGCGAATCGGCACTATATCGTACTGCAAAATGGATTGATGATGCAGAACATGCATTAGAAGCCGAAGGCAAAACTTTTGCAGAAGCCTTATTAGGTGCCGCTGAAGAATTTGCGATCGAGTGTGCGATGCTGAAAGTTTACGGAAGTGAAACATTGGACTTTGTGGTTGATGAAGGTTTACAGATTCATGGAGGAAATGGCTTTAGCGATGAATACCAAATTTCAAGAGCCTATCGCGATAGCAGAATCAATAGAATCTATGAAGGTACCAACGAGATCAACCGTTTATTGACTGTTGATATGGTTCTAAAACGTGCCATGAAGGGTAAACTTGATTTAATGGGCCCAGCTATGGCTGTTCAGAAAGAGCTGATGAGCATTCCTGATTTTAATAGCGACGATGAAGGCGCATTTGTGAAAGAACGCAAATACGTTGCCAACTTTAAGAAATCGATCTTAATGGTAGCCGGCGCCGCTGTTCAGAAATTAATGATGTCTTTAGATAAAGAACAGGAAATTCTGATGAATATCGCCGATATGAGTATTGAAGTCTTCAACGCCGAAAGCGTATTATTAAGGGTAATGAAACTGGCAGCAACCAAGGGCGAGGTTGAAACCTCCATCCATGCAGATCTGATGCGCACTTATATCTATGACGCGGCCGATCGTATCAACAAGGCGGGAAAAGACGCGCTGAATGGTTTTTCAGAGGGCGACGAGCTTCGTATGATGCATATTGGACTGAAAAGGTTTACCAAAGTGGAACCTTTTAACAGCAAAGACGCTCGCCGTAGAATTGCCGATAAAATGATCGCAGACAAGGGTTATCGCTTTTAAAAGAATTATTTGGAGGGTATTGAATATTTTATCTAAATTTAACAAATCGATAATCTTACGATTGCTTGCTCAGAGAAGGCCTTAGTATTAAACATGCTAAGGTCTTTTCGTTTTCGGTAATAGCTACCGATATCGCTTGTTTTTTCCCTTAGTTTTTATCCTGAGATTTTTTACCTTCAATAGATGAGAGTAACCCTTGTATTTTTTTTATTGTTGATAAATACCATGTTATTTGCCCAAAATAGTTCAACAAATTATTGGATGGGTAAATCAACCGGAAAATTACCTGCATTATTATATGGATTAGGGGAGGATCGTTTGGGGGGTACTAAAATGGGATACATTGATAGTAATATACTCTTACGCATTGTTGATTCAACCAAAGAACTCTATACTGTTCAACTTTCTAAATTTCATTCTGCCTTTATTGAAAAAGGATATATCAGACACGATAGTGTTTTTGCTACGAAGCCACATTATTTAACCAGTTCATTTTTAGTTAAAGGCGATTCTCTGTTTGATTATGTGAGCATTCATATGGATGATCATTTGCCCTATAAATCTTGGATGGAAATTGAACCATCTAAAATTATGGTAGATCTCTATGGCGTTCAGTCGAACACCAACTGGATTACTCAACTGCAAACCGCAAAAGAGATCAAGAACGTTTATTATAATCAGGTAGAAGACGATGTGGTGCGTGTTACCATTGAGCTGAAACACCCTCAGCACTGGGGTTACAGTATTTCTTATCTTGGAAAGAATTTAGTGGTTCGTGTAAAAAGGCAGCCCGCTATTTTAGATATAAAGAAAATGGTAATTGCAATTGATGCGGGACACGGAGGAAATAATGGGGGTGCTGATGGCGTAAAAAGAAAGACCAGCGAAAAAGAATACACATTACTTTATGCAAAAGCCCTTGAAAAGAATCTAAAGAAAATTGGCGTTAAAAAAGTGATCATGACTCGCAATACCGATACTAGTTTCGATATTAAAGACCGCATCTTATTTCTGCAGGAACAGAACCCCGATTTTTTGATCAGTCTGCATTTTAATTCTTCAGCCAACGAAACAGTTTCAGGTGTAAGCACTTATTATAAACATATTGGCTATCGTCCATTAACGCAGGCTTTATTAAAAAGAATGCTTGAATTAAAACTGAATGAGTTTGGAAATATTGGCAATTTTAATTTTACGTTGAATCAGCCAACCGATTTTCCAAATGCACTTTTAGAGATCGCTTTTCTGAGTAATGTAGAAGATGAAAAGAAAGTCATCGATACAAAATTCAAACAAGACGTTTCTCTAAAAGTGATCTTGGCTATTCAAGATTGGTTAAAGCAAATGCACAATTAGTGCTTGATATAACGCTCAAAAAATTCCATGGTTCTTAGCATCTGATCGATCCGTTGACGGTTATTTCCAGTGCGCGTAAGTTCATGTGTAGCACCGGGGTGACGAACATATTCTACTGTTCTACCTAAAATTTTCAAGCTCCGATATAACATTTCACCCTGAATCACGCCCGTTCTAAGGTCGTTTTCGCCATGAAATATAATATACGGGGTATGAATATTTTCTACATAAGTAATGGGCGATTCCCTATCCAAAACCGCTTTTGTTGCTGTTTCCCAAGGATAGCCGCCAAAATAATTCGGAACCAATCGCCATGCATTTCCTTCACCAAAGAAAGTGGACAAATCATATACTCCGCGCTGAGAGCAAGCTGCCTTGAAACGCTGATCGTGTCCAACGATCCATGCCACCAAGTAGCCTGCATAGGATCCGCCAGTTACAGCCAATCGGGCAGTATCAATGAATCCCAATTCTTCAGATTTGTCGAGATAGGTAAGCACATCATAAGTTGGTCCCTTACCCCAATCGTTGATATTGGCCCTCAAAAAAGAAGCGCCATATCCGCCTGAACCCCTAGGGTTACCATAAACAACGGCATAACCTTTGGCTGCATAATATTGAAACTCGTGCCACATCGATAATTCACCTGGTCCCCACATCGCAGATGGTCCACCATGAATATCAAGAATGGTTGGATACTTTTTTCCGGCTTCATAATTGATGGGTTTCATTACCCAATATTCAACTGTCAATCCTTTCTCGTTCACAAAACTTTTTTTCTCAGGATAACTCAATTGTTTGTTGGCTAACCAAGCACCATTAAAGTTGCTAATGCGATTTGATTTTTTCATAGCAGCATCGGCACTAAATAATTCAGAAGGATTACTCACTTCTGTTTTTACATAGATCAACTGATTTTTATTCAAATCAAAAGCCAGAATGCCTGAATTAAAATCAGAAAGTGCTTCCGATTTTTTACTGCTGATATTGATGCGATAAAGTGGTTGTCCGCCATTTGATTGAGCTGTGAAATAAATCCATTGTTCATCGGCTGACCAAGTGAGTCCACTTTTATTTCTATCGAAAGGCAAGACCTGAATGTCTTTGCTAGCGCCATTTACAGGCATGATGGCCAATTGTGGTACATCAACAAATGAAGTGTTTCCAAATTGAAACGCTAACCATTTTCCTGAAGGAGAAATTTTAGGACTATTGTATTGCATGCCCTTTGCACCAAGTAATTTTTGCAGATTGCTACCATTCAAATTGCATAAATAGATCTCGCTTTCTAGGGCACGATCGGGATGTTGTAGAGAGTCTCTATTCCCCACAAGGATAATTTGTTTTCCATCTGGGGTAAAGTCGGCTGACTGATTTCGATAGAAACCATGGGTGATTGCAGCTACCAAACTACCATTGGTAATGGGTGCAATAAAAAAATGATTGAATGAAATTTCAGAAGAAGTAGTCATCTCTTCCTGAAAATTTAGTTTGTTGATCACTTTTGCTTTCTTGTCATTTGCATTGTTTTCGAGATAAGCTCTAATCTCTTCTAAGTTTCCATCAGGATCAGGTTTGGCACTATTGAGGAACTGCTGGTTCTGATCAAAGCCAGGTTTTTCATAGGGCCATTTTGGAATTTCTTTATTCTGGTTAAGAGTAGTATCCTTCAACAGCTCTTTCAAAGAAATGGAAGCAGAGAAGAGCATTTGCTTGCCATCTGGGCTCCATTTTGGATTTGCAGCGCCGTATTTGAATTTGGTAAATTGGATTGGTTCGCCTCCACTGAGCGACATAAGAAAAATCTGAGGCTTGGCATCAACTACACGCACAAAAGCCAATTGCTTACCATCCGGACTCCAGGCTGGAGAAGAAGCATTGTCTTTAAAAGTATAAGCTTTAGGTTCAGTTGAGCCATCTGTATTAACTAGATAGAGTTGGTTAATGTATTTGAATTCCCATTTACTATCGCTTTCAGCTTCAATACTATTTGCTACAAAAGCAGCTTGAGCACCATCGGGACTGATCGTTACTGAACTTAACTGTTTGATTTTCAGCATATCAGTGACTTTAATTGGCTCTTTTCCACCCTGAGCAAAGACTTGCTGAACAACAAGCAGCATCAACACTAAATAAATATTTCGCATATGTTTTATTTGAAAGTTTAAAATACAAATAAATGAGCTTACGGGGCGCTGTTTGTATTTTTACAGTCAAAATTTATACAAATGAGCGAACTAGTTAAAGAATTCAACGATTATAGGGAAAGGATGAATGAGGTAATCCTTGATAAGAATAATCTGGTAATGAAAAGGCTTTGGAATTTAGATACCAATACTTACGATGCTGGGGCTTTGGATAAAAAGACCAAAGAAATGCTTGGATTAGTTTCAAGCATGGTATTGAGATGCGATGATTGTATCAAATACCACTTAGGAAAGTGTTTTGAGTTGGGTGTTAATACCGATGAGCTGTATGAAATATTTGCAGTTGCCAATATCGTTGGTGGTACTATTGTTATTCCACATACCAGGAGGGCCGCAGAGTTCTGGGAGGAACTTATTAAGGGCTAGGCTAAAAATTATCGTTAAGATGCATTTTTAGATACATGCTACTTGATAATATCGTAATTTAGCGGCATATTTTAGTTCTATTGTTCGTCCTTTTATAAAATCTATCAAATGAGTGAAACTGCAACAGCGGCCCCTGTTTTGACCGCTAAAGATTTTGCAACTGATCAGGAAGTTCGCTGGTGTCCTGGATGTGGTGATTATTCTATTCTGGCTCAGGTTCAAAAAGTAATGCCTACCCTAGGTGTTCCCAAAGAAAATATTGCGATCATCAGCGGTATCGGATGTAGCAGTCGTTTCCCGTATTACATGAACACTTTTGGGATGCACAGCATTCACGGACGTGCAACAGCCATCGCAAGTGGTTTGAAAGCAAGTCGCCCAGAATTAAGTGTTTGGATTGTATCGGGTGATGGAGATAGCATGAGTATTGGAGGTAACCATACCATCCACTTATTGCGAAGGAATATCAACGTGAATATGCTTGTTTTTAATAACCAAATTTATGGTTTAACAAAGGGACAGTATTCACCAACCTCTGAGCAACATAAGGTTACTAAGTCAAGTCCATTTGGAAGCATCGATCATCCATTCAATCCTTTAGCATTGGCATTAGGTGCAGATGCAACTTTCATTGGAAGGAGTATGGATCGCGATCCTAAGCACTTACAGTATATGTTAAATAGAGCAGCTGCTCATAATGGAACATCTTTCTTAGAGATCTATCAGAACTGTAACATCTTTAATGATGGTGCTTATGAGATCTATACAGAGAAGGCTACTAAAGCAGATCAGGGTTTATATCTTGAGCATGGTAAACCATTGGTATTTGGATCTAACCAGCAATTTGGTATTAAGATTGAAGGAATGAGACCGGTTGTGGTTGATTTAGATGGTTCTGTTAGTCTTGAGGATCTTTGGATTCATGATGAGCATGATTTTTATAAGGCACAGGCTTTAGTAAGAATGTTCGACGACCCAAATAAATCTGGCAAACATTTTCCTCGTCCATTCGGTGTATTCTATCAAACAGACAGAGCATGTTACGAAGATGATATGGCATTGCAGATCGAAGAAACCATTGCTAGCAAAGGCAAGGGAGATCTTGATAAATTAATTCGTGGTAAAGAAGTTTGGGAAATTGTTTAATAGAAATTATCCGATTATAAAAAATGCCTCCCCGAGTAATCAGGGAGGCATTCTTAATTTCAAACTTAATGTTCAAATACTTACTATATCATTTCTAATTGCGTATAAGACTAAACCGATGCGGGTTGACACATTTAATTTTTGAAATAAAGCATCTCGGTAACCATCAATTGTTCTTGGACTGAGGAACATAGAATCTGCTATTTGTTTGTATGACATATCGCTACAAACCCGTTTTAAAAATTCGTTTTCTCTTTCTGTTAATTCTGTCTTTCTTTTAAATAATTCTTGATCTTCTTCGAACTGATTGTTCATACAATGAATGATATTAGAACACATCAGATCGTTCAGGTAAATCCCTTTTGTGTCTATGCTATCTAAAGCAGCCCTTAATTCCTGCGGCTCACTATCTTTAAGAATGTATCCCTTTGCACCATTTTTCAGCATTTTAATAATAGCCCTCTCGTCGTTCAACATACTCAGAGCAAGAACCTTAATACTTGGATAATGTGTAAACAACCACCTAGCTGTTTCGTACCCGTTCATTTCAGGCATTGTAATATCGAGTAGTACAATACTAGGCAGGTTACCCGGACTAAGGTTATTCAGAAATTCCTTGCCATTACTAGCTTCCAGAATAATTTTATATTCAGAAAATGAATTAATAATAATGGCAAGACCTCTCCTAAAAAGGATATGATCATCAACAATGGCAATCTTAGTCATAACTTTTTTATTTTCTAAAATAAATAGCAACAGATGTATCTGTATAAGGGAACTGATAAAAGGGCTGCCAAAATCGCATTACAAATTTCTTGCAAGTATTTTAATTTTACTATGATTTTTTAACTGAATTAATAGGGTGAAAACACCGTAAAAATTCAGTGTTTTCTACTTTGGTTAATATCAAGGCTGCCATTACTTTTACCTCGGATAAACTGCAGTTGGCTATTACCAATACACCTTTCTAGGAAAACAGTTTCATTGGGGGTTACAAACCAAAAAGAGGTGGCTTTATGCTACCTCTTTTTATTTGGCTATTTACACTAATTACCAAATTCTCAGTTTTAATTAAAACTATTGAGGGGCATAAAATTTTCTTTGAGGAAAAAAATGAAATTAATTGATTTACAATATTTTAAGATTAAAAGGCTTCTTAAAAAAACCTTTATTGATTAAAAATTTCGACGTTTAAAATGATAAAAATTAAACAAATCGTAATAACTTTGCATTACCCTCCCCAAAAGTATCAAGTATGTTCGATTTTGAAAATTACTTTGATGCAAATCCTACTGCAATGTTGCTTATCGATGAGCAAAATGGTAAGATCGTAAATGCCAATAAATCGGCATCTGATTTTTATGGGTATAATACTGCGGAGTTATGTTCCTTAAACATTTTTGATTTAAGTATTTTGCCCTTAGAAGAGAAAATTAATCTATTTGATGAGGTTCGAAAAAAGAAAAATGCTTCTTATAAGCTTCAACTTCAGTTGAAGGATAAGTCTATCAAAACTGTGAATGTTCTTCCATCACTTGTTAAAATAGATAACAGTGTAATGATTTTAGCAATCATTCAAGACATTACAAACGAAATTGAAAATTTAAAAGAGTTAAATAAATATTTCAAAATCATTGATGAATCTGTGGCTTATATTGGTATCGCAAACAAAGAAAGAAAAGTTACATATCTCAATAAATCTTTTAGGAAAGCTTTTGGTATTAATGTGCACGAGGAAATATCAAAATTCGAGACTTCAAAATTCTACTCAAATGATGGAGCCATACAAACTAGAAAAAATTTTGAAAACGCTGTTTTAACTGGGGAGCCATGGCTTTGTGAAAACGAAATGAAGACATTGGAAGGCACAATCATTCCTGTTTTTCAATCTGGAATAGTTGTAAAAGACCAAAACAATGAAATTGATTTTACTTCCATCACAGCTTTAAATATTTCACAAATAAAAGTAGTAGAAACAGAATTGAAGGAAAGTGAAAAATTTTATAAATCACTTTTCAATCATTTAAATGGGTTTGCCTATTGCAAAATGATTTACAATAATGGGAAAGCTATTGATTTTGAGTATGTGAAAGTTAATAAAGCATATGAAGAGCAAACCGGTTTAAAAAATGTATGTGGAAAGCGGGTTTCTGAAGTAATACCTGGAATATTAGAAAAAGACTTTTCATTAATTAAAAAATATGCAGATGTAGTTGAAACGGGTATTCCTAGAGTTTTTGAAGTTTATCTTAATTCAATGAAAATTTGGGTAAATGTTCATGTAATTACTCCGCATGCCAATCATTTTATTGCTTCTATTGAAGTGATAACTGAAAGAAAAGAAAGAGAAAAAAAAATAGTGGATTTATCTAATAGGTATAAGCAATTGTTCGAGTCACATAGCTCAGTGATGTTGTTGATTGATGTAGACTCTGGGAATATTTTAGATGTAAATACTTCTGCTGTAAATTTCTATGGGTATGATAAAGAACAGTTAATCAAAATGAATATAGCTGATATCAACACCTTAAAAAATGAAGCAATAAAACAAGAAATGGAATTAGCTGTTTTTGAAAAAAGAAACTATTTTTTGTATAAACATAAACTAGCTAATGGGGAACTGAGAGATGTAGAGGTTCATTCAATACCCATGATCATAAACGAAAAAGAAGCATTGTTTACAGTAATTCATGATATTACTGAGCGGGTTAAAAATGAGCAATTGGTTAATGAATATACAGTAAGTTTAAAAAAAATGAACGAAGATTTAGAGTCATTTGCCTATGTGGCTAGTCATGATCTAAAAGCCCCATTGAATGTGGTGAATGGTTTCTTAGGATTAATTAATAGTAAGAAGAATTCTTTGTCGAATGAAAGTAGGGATGAATATTTAAGATATATGCAGGATGCGGTAAATCAAATGAAATCTTTGATCAACGATCTTTTGCAATTTTCAAAAATTGGCCTTAATAAAGATTCATTGGAAATGGTGGATGTCAATCATTTGCTTATAAGCATTCAAAGTATATTATCTGAGACCATTCAACAAAACAAAGCAACCATTACCTTACATCCTTTACCAACTATTTTAGCTAATAAAACATTGTTGAATGAATTGTTTATGAACTTATTGGGAAATGCTTTGAAATACCACAAAGCAGAACAAGAAGTTGTCATTGAAGTGGGTTATGAAGAAACAGCTGATTTTCATCAATTTTTTGTGAAGGATAATGGTATTGGAATAGCAACAGAGAATTTAGGCAAAGTGTTTATTATGTTCAAGCGTTTGCATCCTCAATCCGAATTTGAAGGCACTGGAATTGGTTTATCCCTATGTAAGAGAATTGTAGAAACTCACAATGGCAAAATTTGGGTAGAATCTGTTTTGGGAGAGGGCAGCACTTTTTACTTCACTATTAAAAAATAGGAAAAAAAAAATTCTGTGAACAGAAAATACAAGTTATAGAAATGATTCAAAACACTATTTTAGAATCAATTTCTTGTCATTCTTACTTGATCTTTCTAAATGCTCGATACTGCATGGAGGAGAGCTGATCGCAGAGAATTTTAGGTGGTGCTCGTCCGAAACATTAATGATATTATACTTGTATCCCTTAGGCACCATAATGGCAAATCCTGATTCCACTAAAAAAACATTTTCTTCAATAATGCATTTACCGGTACCGTATTCAAATTGGAAAAAGTGATCTGAATTTTCATCGAGTTGAATGCCAGTTTCTTCTCCAATTTTTAAACTAATCAATTCTAACTGTAAGAAATTACTACTAAATAAAACTTTTTCAAAAAGCCTATTTTCAATAGTTAGACTTCTGAGATTTGATTTAAAGCCTTTCATAACCTATATTTTAATTAAAAAGGAATATAAAGTTAGTACATAATATGATTTAATAAATATGATTTACCCAATTTCGATTGTTTTTTGTGAGTTTCGATGAATGCGTTGCTGATATATCATTTAACTTTGCATAGTAAAGACTAACCCACATGTTATTGCAGGTACACCCTAATAATCCTAATCCAAGATATCTAAAAATGATTGTTGATTGTTTGATGTCGGGCGGCGTGATTATTTATCCTACAGATACCATTTACGGTTTAGGTTGTGATATTTTTCAACAAAAAGCAATCGCCCGTATTGCCCTAATTAAACATGTAGAGCCTGCAAAAGCGCAATTAAGTTTTGTTTGTCATGATCTGAGCGATTTGAGCAAATACACCAAGAGTATCGATACCCCCTTATATCGTTTATTAAAGAATTACTTACCGGGTCCATATACCTTTATTCTACCTGCCAGCAAAGAGGTCCCTAAAATTTTACAGAGCAAAAAAAGCACCATTGGTTTGCGTATTCCAGATAATATTATTGCGAGAACCATTGTGCAAGAATTGGGGCATCCCATTTTGTCGGCTTCTTTACCCGGTGAAATGGTGGAAGAATATACCGATCCAGAATTGATCTATGAGAACTTCAAGAATCTAGTTGATATTGTTGTTGATGGAGGTATTGGTGGTATGGTGCCTTCAACAATTATAGACTGTACCAAAGATTCTTATGAATTGGTGCGGGAAGGTGCTGGGGCTTGGGAAGAATAGTAAATTATTCAATCGAATTATTACTTCATCCGCCCTTAATCCTTAGATTTATTCATGCTTTTTCGCAGCTCAATCCTTTCTTTATTATTATTTCTTCTTTTATCTGTCGGCAATGTGTTTGCCCAGGTACCGTCTTATATACATTTTGATGTGTCAAGTGGACTGCCTTCCAATGAAATTTATAGTATCAAACAAGACGCGAATGGATTTTTGTGGATTGGAACTGATGCTGGTTTGGTAAGGTATGATGGGAATAGTTTTTTTCTATTAAAGGATCCTTATTCGAGAGGTGCTTCTGTTAGTGGTTTGATTGAAGATAGAGAGGGGAAAATGTGGTTCAATAATTTTAGCGGCCAAATTTTTTATGTAAAAGGAGATTCCATTTATAAGTTTCAACCATGGGAAAAATATTATAAGAATCAGCTAGCAGACTTTACTATCGATAATAATAATGATATCCTGATCAATAACAACGAAAACTTCGTTTACAAATTCAAAAACCAACAAGATCGGGTTGAGAAATTGGGGGACTCTATCAATACCAAACAGGCTATTTCAAAAATGAATGATGGAAAAATTGTCGTTACCTTTTTGAATAAAGCCCAACTCTATTCCATTGAAGCAAATAATACTGTCAAACTTTTGCCTATTTACGAATTAGATGGGACATCCTATTCAAGATCTAAATTGGTTAACCAATTTCAGTTTTATCATTCTTATTTAAATAAACAGACCTTGGGTTTGCAACGAAGAAACCCCAACGATAAACAACCGTATTTGTATTATTATAAAGACGCGGCTATTTATGTTCATCCAGCAACTGTTATTCTAAAGAAACTACAAATGTATCCGCTCTCAGCGTATGACGACGATAACGGTAACCTTTTTGTGGGTACAGAGCAGGGTTTATTATGGATAAAGAAAAATAATGAGGGATACTATCTACAGAAATATTTTTTAAAAAATGAAGCAGTTTCAAGTATCATGAGAGATAGAGGTGGGAGTATTTGGGTAAGTACTTTAAAAAATGGCATTTTTCAGATTCCTAATCTCAATATTTGGATGTCGGGGGGTATTGAAATGGGCCTAAAGACTGAAGGGGTAAGCCACTTAGTGATTGGTAAAAATGGAGCCCTTTATGCAGCATCAATAGCAGGGGAAATATTTAGTTATCAAAAATTCAATAAAACCCAAGCATTGCAATTTAAGCAAGCCTATCAGCGAGATATACAGGCCATGGAATTTGATTCTGTGGGAAATAATATCTTTCTATCTAAACTATTAACCGACGTCTATAACGTTGATACAAAAAAGTATACAGAACAAAACTTTGGTTCATCAGCAAAGGATTATTTTTTCAGAAAAGACGGTGTCATTTTTAGTTCTGGTAATGCGCTTGTTACATCTGTTAAAAATAATCCGAAACTATTTGAAAAAGTAGTAACAGAAGAATTTCAGGTAAAGAAGGATTCGAAATTAAAATTTTCGCAAAGTCCCTACCAAAATGCATTGATCGTAAAACAAAGGAATAAGGGTATTTGGTACCAAGAAAAAGAGAAAATTTTGTGGGTGGGATTTGTAGATGGGTTACGATATTTTGAAAATCATGAGTGGAAAAAAATGAATGATCCAATCTCCGATCAACCAATTATCGCATTCCATTTCGCGGAATTCTTAGATGGAACTTTGTGTATTGCAACAATCAACCAAGGTTTGTATTTGGTGAAAGGGAAAAAGATTTTACAGCATTTTACCACTGAAAATGGTTTGTTAAGTAATAGGATTAAAAGAGTAAGTACTGATGAAGATGAAGTGTGGATGGTGATGCCTGGAGCAGTTCAAGGATATCGACTTTCAACTCAGAAATTTACAAAGTTGGTGATTGCAAATAATACAGCAAAAGAAGAGTTGTATGATGTGGCTATTTTGCGAGACACTGTATACTTAGCAACCTCAAAAGGAATACAGTTTTTTCCCGAAACAATTGCAACAATTAATACTGAGGCACCGAATATTTTAATCAATTCATTTAATGTAGATGGCAAGAAATATCAAACTGATATAGCTCATTTGCTAGCCCATTCAGCGAATACCATTTCAATAAGTTTACAAGGGATCTCGGTTAAAAGCTCAGGGGCTTTAACTTACCAATACCGTTTGTTGGGCTCAGATACCAATTGGGTAAGTGCTAGTGCTTCTCAAAATATTGTTCGATATGTATCATTACCATCAGGCAAATATACTTTTGAAGCAAGAGCGCTCAATGAGGATGGTTATATAAGTAAAAATACCGCAAGAATCAATTTTACAATTGAAGAACAATGGTGGAAACAATGGTGGGTATTGCTTATTGCTTCATTGGGCTTATCGGGTGCTGTGTATTATTATTTTTTAAATAGAATCAATTATTTTAAAAAGAAAAACTTAGCGGAAATTGAAATAGTTCGGACTAGAGAAGAAATTAGAAACTCACAATTAAGCGCCTTAAAAGCCCAAATGAATCCGCACTTTATTTTTAATGTGTTGAATTCGATCCAAGAAATTATTTTAGTAAATGATAAGCGACAAGCGAATAGTTATCTCGGAAAATTCGCTGACCTAATGCGCTTAACACTTGATCAAAGTAGTAAAGTTGCCATCTCTTTAGATGATGAAATTCGTTCGTTGAAATTGTACCTCGAATTAGAAGCACTCCGATTTGAAGAAAATTTTACATATGATATTAAAGTGGCTGATATGCTATATACTTATAATATACTGGTTCCAGCCATGCTCATTCAACCATATGTTGAAAATGCCATCAAACATGGATTAATGCATTTGCAAGGGGAGAAAAAACTAACATTGTCTTTTTCGCTATTTAATGAACATACTTTATTATGTATTATAGCTGATAATGGTATTGGTAGACGAAGGTCTTCTGAACTGAATCGTATGCGAGAAAAAAAACATACAAGCTTTGCTACTGGGGCAACGCAGCGTAGATTGGAATTATTAAATCAGGGCAGAGAACAAACAATTACAGTAAGTTTTGTGGATCTGGTTGATGAAAATGGAAAAGATTGCGGTACAAAAGTATTACTTTATATCCCTTTAATAAGCTAATCCTGCTTCTCACAAAATAATATGGGCTGTTCACAAAGTGAATAGTTATTCTAAGAACATTCTCTATACTTTCACCATAGTTTCAATAACCGGGGGGGAATTGAAATCCTAAAGCCTCGAAATTTCGAGGCTTTATATTTTACATACCTCACAAACTATACTTCACTATTTACAAATATCATTTTTACATAATTTAATAATTGGGTACATTTAAATAC
>CAIJLK010000218.1 GCA_903821465.1 uncultured Bacteroidota bacterium
GCCGCAAATTTTTTAATACATGATGACATTTGAAGGGTTGGGAATTGATGCGAGATTGATTCAGGCAACCGATGAGTTGGGGTATGTGAACCCAACCGCAATACAAGAACAAGCAATACCTATTTTGCTAAGCGGCACACAGGATTTTATCGGCTTAGCGCAAACAGGTACCGGAAAAACAGCAGCTTTTGGTTTACCATTACTGCACATTATTGACGCAGCTGCAAAGTATCCTCAGGCATTAATCGTATGCCCTACAAGAGAACTTTGTATGCAAATTGTGAAAGAAATAGAGCTCTTTAAAAAATATATGACCGGCATTTCCGTGGTTGCCGTTTATGGAGGAGCATCTATCGGGTTACAAATTCGTGACCTAAAAAGAGGCGTTCAGATAGTAGTAGCAACACCGGGAAGATTAATTGATTTGATTGAAAGAAAAGCAATCAATCTAGAACAGATCAAGTATGTGGTTTTGGATGAAGCAGATGAAATGCTGAACATGGGATTCCAAGAAGACATCGAGTTCATTTTAAAGAACACTCCTAAGCGTGAAAGTACCTGGTTATTCAGTGCTACGATGCCTACGGAAATTCGCAAAGTGAGTAAGAAGTACATGAAGGATCCAAAAGAAGTAATTGTTGGTAAAGTAAACACTGCCAATAAAAATATTGATCATCAATATTATGTTACTACTGCGCAGCATCGTTATGATACTTTGAAAAGGATCATCGATTTCAATCCTGGGATCTATGGGATCATTTTCACAAGAACAAAATTAGACGCACAAGAAATTTCTGAGCGTTTAACACGTGAAGGCTATGACATTGATGCTTTACATGGTGATCTTACACAGGTTCAGCGTGATAAAGTAATGGGTCAGTTCCGCGATAAAACATTGCAGTTATTAATTGCAACAGATGTAGCGGCTCGCGGTATTGATGTACAGGGTATTACCCATGTAATCAATTTTGAATTGCCCGACGACATCGAAATCTATACACATAGAAGTGGTCGAACAGGCCGAGCTGGTTTGCAAGGAATTTGTATTTCAATTGTACACGCAAAAGAAATGTACAAGTTCAAACAAATTGAACGCATCAATAATTCTCAGTTCCATAAAATGGATATTCCAAGCGGAAAAGACGTTTGTAGAAAACAGTTCTTCTCTTTTATGGATAAATTATTGTCAGCCGATATTAGTCACGGTGATTACGAAACCTATGTTCCGATGTTGGCAGAGAAATTTGTTGATGTGAGCAAGGAGGATGTATTGAAGCGTGTGGCAGCAATGGAATTCGATCGCTTCCTGAAATATTATGAGCATGCAGAGGATCTGAATGTTCGTGAAAGAGATAGAGCTCCTAGAAGAGATGAAAATGCATCTAGCGATAGAGGCCCAAGAAGGGAGGGACGTGAAAGTGGACGTGAAGGCCGTGAAGGTTTAAGCCCAAGAACTGAAGCCAGAAATGCAGAATTCAAACGGGGTGGCAGTGGTTACAGCAGATTGTTTGTAAACCTCGGTACCAAAGACGGTTTCTTCAAAGCTAGTTTCTTGCAGTATGTACTTGATATGAGCGACTTGAAAAAAGACGTTCTTGGAAAGATCGATATGCGCGATATGAATAGCTGGATCGAAATTGAAAAAGGTGCTGCACAGCAAATGATTCATGCGCTGGATGGTAAGAAATACAAGGGCAGAAGTATTCGTATGAACGATGCCGATAGTGGGGGACCTGCTGGTTTCTCAAGCGATCGTTCTCGTCGTCCAAGAAGAGGCGAGTAATAAGTGAAGAAGAAGTGAAGAGTGAAGAGTGAAGAAGAAGTGAAGAGTGAAGGAAGAAACGTTGAAGGTTAAAAATTAAATATAAAGCAACAACAAGCGTCTCATTTTATGGAGCAAACAATTGAAAGCGTAAGATCCGTGGAAGCATTATTACAGAAGCGTCCATTGATCATTTCCGGTCCTTGCAGTGCCGAGACCGAAGAGCAAGTAGTGAATACTGCTATCCGTTTAGCCGCAACTGGCAAAGTAGATATCCTGCGTGCAGGTATCTGGAAACCACGTACACGCCCCGGAAGTTTTGAAGGGATTGGTACCAAAGGTTTGCCATGGTTACAACAAGCCCGCAAAGCTTCAGGCTTACCGGTTGCTGTGGAAGTAGCTACAGCCAAGCAGGTAGAAGATGCATTGCATTTTGGTGTGGATGTATTATGGATCGGAGCACGTACAACTGTTAATCCTTTTAGTGTTCAGGATATTGCTGATGCACTGCGTGGAGTAGATGTTCCTGTATTGATCAAGAATCCGATCAATCCTGATTTGGAATTATGGATTGGTGCGATGGAGCGTGTTCAAAAAGCGGGCATCAAAAATGTTGGTTTAATACATCGTGGTTTTAGTTCTTACGGTAACACCGAATATCGTAATGCACCCATGTGGCATCTAGCTATTGAAATGAAACGTCGTTATCCAAATGTAATGATGATCAATGATCCTTCACATATCTGTGGGAATAGAACCAATTTGCAGGATATTGCACAAACTGCCATTGATTTAGATTACGACGGCTTGATCATTGAAAGTCATATCGATCCTGATAACGCATGGAGCGATGCTAAACAACAAATTACGCCTGAAGTGTTGGGCGAATTGATTGGCAATATCCGTTGGAGAAAAGAAGATATCGCATCGGAAGAGTATCATGCTAATTTGGAAAAATTACGTCAGCAGATTAATAACCTAGATGATGAATTGATGCAGATCTTAAGTCAGCGTATGAAAGTGGCTGAGAAAATTGGTCAGTATAAAAAAGAGAATGATATCACCATTCTTCAAACTAATCGCTGGAATTCAATTCTTGAAAGAGCTTTTATAAAAGGTGAAAAATTAGGATTGAGCAAAGAGTTTGTTACTAAATATTTTGATGCTGTTCACATGGAGAGTATTACTCACCAGAATAGGATCATGAATTCATAGTTGAAATTTAATAGCATTAGCGAACCTGATTTGCCCGCAATGACAGTTCGCTAATGCTTATTTTTTGCGAATACGCAAACCAGAGTATATGCGGAAAAGAAGTTTTACATTTTCTCAGTCATCCGTTGACTATTTTTTCAATGCCGATTTTTCTTATTTAGAAAAAATCGTTTCGAAAGAAAATGCGGTTGTGATTACAGACGATCACTTATTTGAAAAACACAAGCGTAAATTCAAAGGGTGGAACACCATTGTATTAAAGCCTGGTGAAGCCTATAAAGTGCAGCAAACTGTTGATGTAATCATTGATCAGTTGATTGCATTTGGAGCGGATCGAAAAACAACTTTGATTGGTGTAGGGGGTGGAGTAGTTACAGATATGACTGGTTATGTAGCGGGCATTTATATGCGCGGTATTAAATGCGGGTTTGTTCCTACTTCTATTTTGGCCATGGTTGATGCCTCGATTGGTGGAAAAAATGGAATTGATGTAGGCCTTTATAAAAATATGGTTGGGCTAATTCGACAGCCTCAGTTTTTATTATACGACCATAGCTTTTTAAAAAGTTTGCCTCCTGCAGAATGGCAGAATGGATTTGCAGAAATCATCAAACATGCTTGTATCAAAGATGCGGCTATGTTTGAAATGTTACAGAACAATACATTGGCATCCTTTAAAAAGAATCCCATTCTATTAGCTGATTTGATTATGCGCAATGCCTTGATCAAAACAAAAGTGGTAGTTAGTGACGAGTTTGAAGAGGGAGATAGAAAATTATTGAACTACGGACACACATTGGGTCACGCTATTGAGAATATGTATGAATTAAGTCACGGTCAAGCAATTAGTATTGGCATGACCTATGCAGCTTTAATGTCTGCCCAAATAAAAGGATTCAAAGATGCCGAGAAAGTGATTGCACTCCTTGCTAAATATGGTCTGCCAACTTTTGCGGACTTCGACAAGAAGAAAGCTTTCAAGACCCTACAAATGGATAAGAAAAAAGATGCCCAAAGCATTAATTATATTCTGTTACAGAAAATTGGTAAGGGAGTGATCCAGTCCTTGACTTTCACTGAACTCGAAGCCATTTTAAAACAATATTAAATTCATCAGGATTTCGACTGCTATGAATGCAACGATTCAACCTTCCTTAATTTCAGGAGAACTTTATGCACCTGCCAGTAAGAGCAGTATGCAAAGAGCTTGTGCTGCAGCTTTATTAACAAACGGTATTACAACAATTACCAACCCTGGCATAAGCAATGATGATTTGGCTGCGCTGGATGTAATTCAAAAATTAGGTGCAATTATTATAAAAATTGATGCTAACACCATTGAGATTCATTCAAAAGGAATTTTTCCGGTAACACCAGAAATTAACTGCGGCGAAAGCGGTTTAGGTATTAGAATGTTCACACCCATCGCTGCATTGAGCAGTGAAGCTATTCGTATTAATGGAACAGGTTCCTTGTTAACCAGACCCATGGATTTCTTTGATGAAATACTTCCCCAATTAGGTGTTACTATTCAATCTAATGGAGGAAAATTGCCCTTGCATATTCAGGGGCCATTGAAGCCATCTAATATTGAAGTGGACGGATCATTGAGTTCTCAGTTTTTAACAGGATTGTTGATGGCTTATGGTGCTGCAGGTGCAAATGAGGTAACTATCACTGTAAATGACTTAAAGAGCAAGCCTTATATCGATCTGACACTGCAAGTGATGAACAATTTTGGATGGGAGATCGCGCATGAAAATCATGAGCATTTTCATTTCAATTTGGGTGATAAACAAAATAAAGAAAAAACAATTTCCTACACTGTTGAAGGTGATTGGAGTGGTGCTGCATTTCTATTAGTAGCAGGTGCCATCGCCGGTGATATTAGCATAAAAGGATTAGACGTTTTTTCAACACAAGCAGATAAAGCAGTGTTGCAAGCGCTCATTGATTCGGGTTGCAGAATTTCTATACAGGCAGAACAAATTGAAATTGGACCAATGCCTTTAAAAGCATTTCATTTCAATGCGACTGATTGTCCAGACTTATTCCCGCCTTTAGTTGCACTGGCAGCTTATTGCGATGGAACAACCGTTATTGAAGGAGTTTCTAGATTAGCCCATAAAGAAAGTAACCGAGCATTGACATTACAGGAAGAGTTTGGTAAATTGGGGATTGAAATTACCCTACAAGACGATTTGATGCTGATTAAGGGGGGAACTAGTGTAAAGTCTGCAGGAGTGCATTCTCGTCACGATCATCGCATTGCAATGGCTTGTGCTGTAGCAGCTTTGAAAGCGGGGGGGCCAGTTTCGATCGCAGAAGCGGAAGCAATTAATAAATCATATCCCAACTTCTATGAGCATCTGATGCAATTAGGAGCAACGATAATTATCCAATAACCACTAAAAATTTATATTTTGAATAGTTTTGGACGCATATTTCGCATTAATATTTTCGGCGAATCGCATGGAGAAAGTGTGGGGTTAAATCTTGATGGATGCCCTGCGGGATTGCCTCTTTCTTTGGATGATTTCATGGAAGACATCAAGCGCAGGCAGGGTGGTTCTGGAAAAGGAACAAC
>CAIJLK010000219.1 GCA_903821465.1 uncultured Bacteroidota bacterium
AAACCCATAAAACCACTTCCTATAATGATTATATCTTGGGTAGAATAAAAGCTCTCCTGTTCCCAGACTGATAAATTACTCATGAATCAAATATACTGAAAACAAAGATTTTGTGCATTAATCATTAAACATTAAATCTAAAATGCAAAACATCGCCATCTTTCACGATATAATCTTTCCCCTCAATTCTAAGCCTGCCATTTTCTCTGCATGCAGCTTCGCTGCCATACTTTAGGAAGTCCTCATAAGCAATCACCTCTGCCTTGATAAATCCTTTCTCAAAATCCGTATGTATCACACTTGCCGCCTGTGGCGCTTTCCAGCCTTTGTGAATGGTCCATGCCCTTACTTCCTGAACACCTGCGGTAAAGTAAGTATCGAGATTTAGTAATTTATAAGCAGTTCTGATCAATCGATTCAGGGCAGGTTCAGTCATTTTATATTCCTCCATGAACATCTGTTTGTCCTCATCCGTCTCCATTTCAGCAATTTGTGCTTCAATATTATTGCACATGATGATCAATTCAGCACCTTCAGCAGTAACTGCTGCTTTTAACATGTCGGAATACTTATTACCTGTATGCATACTTGCTTCATCAACATTTGCCACATATAAAACAGGCTTATCGGTCAACAGGAATAGATCCGCAATCGCAGCATTTTCTTCCTTATCCAATCCTAAAGAATGAATGCTCTTTCCTTTTTCAAGATGTTCTTTGCAACGGTTTAGTATTTCAAACTCTGCTTTTGACTTTGTATCGGTTCCCACACGAGCCATTTTCTCAACCCTGCTCCATTTTCTTTCAACACTATCTAAGTCCTTCAGTTGAAGTTCTGTTTCAATAATTTCCTTATCACTGATCGGGTTAATTGCCCCTTCTTCGCGTAAAACGTTCTCGTCTTCAAAACAACGGATCACATGAATAATCGCATCTACTTCGCGAATATTGGCAAGAAATTTATTACCTAATCCTTCCCCTTTACTTGCACCCCGAACCAGACCTGCAATATCAACGATCTCCAATTGCGTAGGCACCGTTCTATTGGGTTTAACCAGTTCCGCCAACTTACCCATTCTTTCATCTGGCACATCAACCAAACCAATATTTGGCTCGATAGTACAGAATCGATAATTGCTAGCCTGTGCTTTTGCACTAATGCTCACTGCGTTAAATAAAGTTGATTTTCCTACATTGGGTAAACCCACAATCCCTGCTTGTAATGCCATGTCAAAATTTTGAGCGGCAAATATAGCCGTTTCCCCTTACATATACTATTCAACAACCAGGACCTTGGTGCCCAGCAACTTGTATTGCATATCACGATAGGCTAATTGATAGCGTCCTTTCTGTAAATAGAGGTAATAATAACCATCCTGCGCCGTAATATAGGTCTGATCCGCAGGTACCAGTTTGCCTAATTGTTTTTCGTTATACTCTTTGTCGTAATAGGCCTGCACAAAAAACAGTGTTTGGTAAATTGGCTGCACCGAAATTTCTTTTTTAAGTCCGTTCATAGCTGTCCATATTGGCCTTCCATTTCTGAATTTTGTAGGGGGATGCATGATATAGATATCAGATAGGTTGAGATCAAAAATATCTTTCGGGCGATTATTCTTCAATACTACAGTAGGGGTTGGAAAGGCATTCTTTTTTGAATAGAATTCATAGATGGCAGCGCCGTATTCAGAAGTGCTTTGTTCAGTAAGCGCAGTTTGATCGATGGTAAGAGGATCAATCCCAGAAACGATCTTGAAATATGCGGCCATTGGGATCCGATCATCACTTAATGCCGCTTCTTCAATATGTTTGTCACCCGCCAGCACCAGCAGTTTTGCATGTGGATCTTTTTGAAGAATTTTATAGAGGTTTTCAGCCTGCACATATTCTCGCTGGTTCACACTATGATGGGTACTACTGTCTTCATAAGCAACTAAAGTAAATCCAAGACTGATGGCTTTTCTAGCTAGTTCACCCGCAACAGGCTCGCAGGTATAATGTCCGGTAAGTATATTCACCTGTTTTAACGAAGCATTTGAAAACTGATTCAAAGTTTCCATAGCCAGATAACGAAATCCCAATGCGTACAAATCTTCTAATAAGGAAGCTACAAATGCCCGATGCTGTGGCTTATTATGCGATTCATTGATCATAACCACGCTTTGTTTCTTGGCTCGATCTAGTATATAATTTTTAGCCTCCTTGAATTCTACTCCAGCAAATAAATCGGTTTGATTACTAAGGCTCTTAGAAATTGAATCTTCGAGTATCGGGTCATGTGATTTTTTTTCAATTTCTAAAGCAGATAGGTAATCGCCATTAAAAGAAACTGACTCAGACAATTCCGTTAAATATTGAACAGGATTTGAATGATCGATTAATTGAGGCTCCTTTGTAAATGATTTATAGAGCGGATAGAGATAATGCAATTCTTTGTTGTGATAGATCGAAAGAAAATCGCTGCTATCAATCTTTAATTTTGGCTGCGATACAATATATTTTTTGAGGTACTGGAAATTTTCTCCTGTTTGAGCTTTTGAACCCATGATGATGATGAAAAATACTAGCACAAAAGAATATCGCATGTAAAATATTTCTGCAAGAATACGAAGGGGGCTGTTAGTAAAAGACTAAAGTTGCCTTACTTGGCTGTGGCATATTGCATCACTATTTCCCATTCATCTTCCTTCACAGTTTGTACGGATAGTCTTCCTAAGCGGATCAGGTCCATCTTCACAAGCCTTGGATCCTTCTTGAGGATTGATAAAGGGATTGCATTTTGAAGCTTCTTAAAGGGCTTGAAATCAACTACCAGCCAGGCAGGGTCATCGGTAGTTGGATCTTGGTAGGATTCTTTGATCACTTTTGCAATTCCAACAATTTCCATTCCTTCATTGCTATGATACCAAAAAGCCAGGTCGCCTTTTTTCATGGACCGCAGGTTATTCCTAGCGCCATAATTACGAACACCATCCCACATGGTCTTTCCATCTTTTTCAAATTGATCCCAACTGTATTTGAAAGGTTCTGATTTGATCAGCCAATAATTCATAATAAAAATTCAAAAGTAAAAATTCAAAAGTCAAAAAAGAAAAGCACTCTAATAACCACTAGCGAGAATATCTGCTAAGTGCATTACTTGCAAGTTAGAATGATGGTTCTTCAAGCATCCATCAATATGCATGAGGCAACTCATATCTGTACTGATTATATAGTCCGCTTCAGTAGCAATTGCATGGGTAATTTTTTGTTCACCCATGGCAATGCTGATCGGTTCAAATTTTACTGCAAAAGTTCCACCAAATCCACAACAGGTTTCCGATTCATTCATCTCGATCAATTCTAATCCTGCTACCTTACTTAATAGGGCACGGGGCTCTGCTTTAATATGACACTCTCTTAATCCTGCACAACTATCATGGTAAGTGGCTTTGCCTTCAAAGCTGGCACCCAGATCGGTTACCTGTAAAATATTCACTAAGAACTCACTCAATTCATAAATGCGTTCTGCCGTTTTTTTTGCCTGTTGCAAATGTGCTGAATTGTCGAACAATTTTCCATACATATTTCTTACAAAACCCACACAACTGGCAGAGGGAGCAACAATATATTCAGCACCTTCGAAATCTTGTAAAAACTTAGTGCAGACTTCTTTAGATTCTCCCCAGAAGCCTGCATTAAACGCAGGCTGTCCGCAACAAGTTTGTTTTGAATTGTAATGCACTTCACACCCTGCTTTTTCCAATACTTTAATCATATTAAACGCAACAGTAGGATAGAGCTGGTCAATAAAACAGGGAACAAATAGATTCACTTTCATTTTCAGAAATTAGTTGGGATTACCTATTTAAGCTTTCTATTCAAAGCTATCATTTTAATTGCAGTAACTGCAGCCTCTTCACCTTTGTGACCATGAATGCCGCCAATCCGTTCCAATGCTTGCTGTTCGTTTTCAACAGTTAATACGCCAAAAATAACAGGAACATCTAGACTAAGATTTAACTGCAATACGCCATCGGTGATAGCCTTACAAACATAATCGAAGTGAGGTGTGTCGCCCCTGATCACAGTTCCAAGAGTGATATAGGCGTCGGGAAGTATTTTACTATAAGCATAGTGTTGCTTTACAGCAAATGGGATCTCAATTGCACCAGGTACTGTAATGGTTTTTGAAGCAATGTTATTTGCTTTAAAAATCTTTTTTACGCCAGCTTCGAGCTTATTGATAATAGGAGCGTTCCATTCTGTTTTAACAATAACAACAAAGGCATCCTTTATAGAAGGGATGCCTTTGTTAACTATTGTATTTCCTTTAGTTGCCATAGACTACAAATCTATTCGCTTTTTTCAATACTTAAACGATAGATATATTTATCTGCCTGGAATCCTTTATCTGTTTTCGGGTATTTAGCTTTCAGCTCTTTATAAATTTCCAATGCCTCTTTGGTCTTACCAGTAGTTTCTGATAATAAACCAGCACGGAATAAATATTCAGCCGAATTGGCTTCATCTGCTGTAAAAACAGATGCGGCTTTTTTATAAGAAGCAATCGCTTCGTCTTTCTGATTTAATTCAGATAAGGCATCGCCTAAATTACCCAAAGCCAATAACTGTACTTGTTTAGCATCAGTTGAAAAGTCTTTCAGGTATTTTACTGCATTTGCAAAATCAGCTTTATGCAAATAACTTACACCTGCATAAAACTTAGCAAGGTTAGCAGATTTAGTACCGCCATAAGTATTGATAATATATAATGCGCCTTTAGACTGACCATCGCCATTCAATACTAAATTGGAGGAATCTACTCTGAAATACTCCTGTACTTTAACGATGGCATCGGCTGCTTTATCTTCTTTTGGTTTCAGGATATAATTTGTATAAACAAACCATCCGCCTACTACTGCAATTATTGCAACTAATAAGATTAAAACAGTTTTTGAATTCTTCTGCCAGAAACTTTGCGCCTTAAGTATAAAATCGTTGTTCTCTGTTTGCGCTTGGTGTTGATCACTCATAATGCTATTTTGAAAATTGCGGGGTTAGTATTATTAATCTACAATAAATGGATAATTCTGATCGATATAAACGTCTTTGTAAACTTCGCTATCATCCGGCCATGGACTTTCTTCAGCAAATTTTACACTCTGTTCTACAACTGCATCAATTCGATCATTGATCACTTGAAGATCTGCTTCTGTTGCAAAATTATTTG
>CAIJLK010000220.1 GCA_903821465.1 uncultured Bacteroidota bacterium
GTTACATACTTCAAAATGGTGGAGTCGGCGGAGATCGAACTAAACGCCATTTTGTACTCCAAAATCATATGGTTACGTGCCATCAAAAAGGTACGAATTTCAAAGAGTACCCCCAAAAATACCCCCAGATTTCATTCGTACAATTTGATTAAATTGCCTTCATATTCTAGAGAACTGGCGATGGAAAAAGAGGCATACACAAGTCCCTTCTGCTGCATACGATGGCAGGGCACCTATCCCCGGAGTTCTTTGCTTTTTGCCTACCCACCACTAAAACATTGCTTAATTCGAGGTTGTGTAATTAGCCCTTTTTAATATTGCCCTCAATGATGGGTTGGTTGCAATTGGGGCAGGTTGGAGCAAGCTCGGAAAAAACCTCTTTTAAAGACATGCATCCCGGATCCTTTCCGCAAGATGATCCACCATTAAAGCCTGTTAATTCATATCTTTCCCATTGGGTGGAGAAAGGTGCATCGTTTTCACGCATTGAAAGATTGCCGATATGCCCACAGCTACATTCAATTTTAAATGTTGTTTTCTGAACCATATTACTTACGCTTTCTTAATAAGCTAGCAATCTCAGGGATTGGCCCGTGTTTATCTGAAAAGGTGCTTATTAGGTAATTGACATCATCTTTATCTATTTCTAGTTTGGCATTGCTTAAGCTATCGAATGTGCTTTTTAGAGCGCTTAGTGGAAAAGCTAATATGGCATGATCCTTGTCAAAGGTATAAAGATGCTGGTCATCGGATGCATAGGCAGATAATGTTTTTCTAGTACTATATTTTGCAATAAATTTAAAATGTTCTGGTACATCTGGCTCTTGAAATTTAGGGGTGCGGTAGTTTATTTCTTCACGCAAGTCCTTCATCCAATCAAAAGGAGTTTTCATATCAATTTGTTGCGACAGAAGAAAATGGTTTGGCAATAAAGTCGTAAACATATTCAAGACAACCTTATGTGTTGTACCTTTTCGGGCAATGGGGCTTAAGCCCGGTTTACATTGCCAAGAGCATGGATGAGTACCCGAGTACAAAATAGCAGTATCAGTCTCTAGGGCAATAATTGAACGTGCAAAATAGAAAACTGAATAATATAATTTTATAGTTGCCCAAGAATAAAAGCCATTATTTATGGCTTGTGTTGCATCTGCAATCGAGGTAATTCCAGAGTAGATTGCTCCCAATGCATCATCTTGCAATGCTTTTTTGAGTTTTTGGGACTGGCCTAGTGATAGCGTTGGGGATTGTTTTGAGAGGTTTTGGTTTGCTTGGAGGATGCTGTTGGCGTAGCCCTGGGCATTATGCATTTTTTATTAGATTTCAAAAATACCACTACCCTGATTGGGTGGTTGAAATGCATCTACAAGAAATTGGTAAATTCGTTTTTGAGCGCCCGCACCTCCTAGACCCTTAACTTCCTCTTGAAATATTAAATTTCCCTCAGTGAGAAAAAGTGAAGATTCAATTGTCTTCGTTGTAAATGACCCTGAATTTGTACAGTATGGGATCAATTTTAATTTTAAAAAATCAAGGGCTGACATGAATCCAGCTGCATATAGGAAGACATTATTTTTATTTGACCAGGCCGCACCATATTTTGATTGCAATGCTCTAAAAAGATTTAGGATTACTTGCTTTTGCATTTCTAGTTCTTTTAGGCCAATTTGCTCAAATGCACCTTTTTCCTCCACTAGTGGTTTTATTGCGCTTACTGCGGTTGATAGAGCGATTCCACCTCTTCTTGTGGGGGTGCCCGGCATCTTTATGTCATCCTCGTATGGGGAGCCCGTTTCAGAGTTCAAAAACATTGCTATGTCGCGCGCTCGAACAGCTGCCGAGTCTACAATTCCTTCGCTGGCTATTCCATATAAATCGAATACCAAGCTTCTTGGTACTGGCTTTTGTTCTGTATTGATTGAAAGAAAAATATCAGCACATTCTTTTGTTGAAAGATTTTCGTAGAAAACTACTGGTAACTCCAGTGAACTTAGCGATGATTGTTCTTCTATTGCCGCCTTAATTCCCGCAACCCGATGTTGGCCATCAATAATCTGAGCGGAATTTTCTTGTACTTGAAACGAGATGGAATCTTTAGTTAGTTTTAGCGGATTTTTTGCGCTAATCCAATTAAGAACTATTGAGTTGGGATAATCCCCTCCTTGAAGCGTGAAGTTTTTTATGCTGTTTATGCGCGAACTATTTAGAACACGTTGAACCGCTCCATCTTCTGTGGATTTTCCGCGTATTGCAGCATAGCTAATCGACGTCACAACCGAGGCGGGTAACTTGGTTAATAGGAAACGCCTATTGCCCTGCTCAATTTGAATAAACGAATTTTTAAAACTGCTCATAAATACCCCATTCTCCAATTTTCATAAATGCTTGGCAGGCGAGAGATCTGATTACATCTCCAATCTGAATATTACGTTGTTTGGTCCTGTCCATCCTAAATTACCTTTTTCTACTGGCCCTATAGTCATAGCGTTAGTAGAAAAGTATATAAATTCTGTGTCAGCTGTTAGCTTTGGGGCAATTTAGGTCGTTTTTTATCAAACTGCCCTGTAATCAGGATTTGTTGCTGGAACAATATGAGGAGTGACTTGACGCAGAACCATTTAAGGCAGCAAAGCCCATAACCACAAGGCTTCACTTTTTAGGCTGACCACTTACCAGCGCGCTTACCGCCAAAACATTGATTAAGCGTGGATTGAGTTGGCCTCAGGTGGGCAAAATCTCTCTACATCGCTGAGCAAGGTACTCATAAATATAAAAGCTATTGAGATTTTCGGCTCCTTTGATAGCTGGCATGTCACCGTGATAGAGAAAATCGGCAATTAGCTGGTCAGCACTTTTAACCGAACTTACACGTGAGTTCAAAAAGTCGTCAACTACCTTTTTGCAGGTATTTATGGCCTGGTTTAGATCATCGAATTCACCTATGCGTAGCCAAGGGTCTTCACTTAGAGGGCGGCGCTCGCTAAACACATCTACTGAAAATTTTTGAGGGTAATTGGAGGAAGGATAGTTAGTCATGCCTCCATTATCCAATCACCAACCCTTGATGCTGGGTACTTGATTCACCTGTGGGGGTGTTCCAATTGTCGTATTTGGTGGAGTAGTAATCGGCGCTTGGATATTTCCTTGATATTGACCCTGAGGCCCATAGAAATTTGTTTGGTTGCCTTGCACTTGA
>CAIJLK010000221.1 GCA_903821465.1 uncultured Bacteroidota bacterium
CATTTTTCACTCTTCACTTTTCACTTCTTCTTCCACTCTTCACTTTTATCTCTTCACTTTTCACTTCTTCTTCCTCCTCTTTTCACTTTTATCTTTTATCTATTATCTTTTTCTTCCGTTCCTCATACATATTTGCTCATTAATATAGAATGTTCGAACTTGCCATTACCAAAACTATACAGATGCGCAAACAGATTTCCTTCCTGATCTCCATGGTGATGACCATCGGCTTAACTGCTCAGACAGTTGACATTAACAAACAGTTCAAGTCATTCAAACCCCGTAATATCGGACCAGCTGGTATGAGTGGAAGGGTTACTGCAATCGATGCAGTATATAATAATCCTACTACGATTTATTTAGGTACTGCTAGTGGTGGGGTTTGGAAAACTGAAAATGGTGGCGCTTCATGGACCCCTGTTTTTGATGAACAACCCATTCAGAATATTGGTTCAGTTGCAATTACTCAATCAAATCCTAGTGTGGTTTGGGCGGGTACTGGCGAGGGAAATCCGAGAAACTCTGTGAGCTTAGGTGAGGGTATTTACAAAAGCCTTGATGGCGGAAAAACCTGGAAATGCATGGGCTTGCAAAAGACACGCAATATCCATCGCATCATTATAGATCCGAATAATCCTGATGTTGTTTATGCTGGCGTAATGGGTAATCCATTCATGGAGCACGCAGAACGTGGCCTGTACAAAACTACAGATGGTGGCGAAAATTGGAAATTGGTTTTACATACCAACGATACGAGTGGTGTGGGTGACATGGTAATGGATCCTTCCAATCCGAATAAATTATTTGTGAATATGTATCAGCATAAGCGCACTCCCTGGAGTTTAAAAGGTGGTGGTGTTGGTAGCGGTTTATATGTTACTTATGATGCTGGAAAGACTTTTAAAAAAATGGGTAAAGAAGAGGGATTGCCCACAGGTGATTATGGAAGAATTGGAATTAGCATTAGTAGATCTCACCCTAATCGTGTGTATGCATTAGTGGAAGCCACTAAAAATGGTTTATATAAATCTGATGATGGTGGATCAAAATGGGAACTCGTAAATAGTGATCCTGCTGTTGTGACCAATCGCGCATTCTATTTCCAAGATATCTCTTGCGATCCTATCAATGAAAACAGATTGTACAATATCAATCAAATGATCAGTGTGAGTGAAGATGGTGGCAAGACTTTTAAAGGTGTGATCCCTTATAGCGGCATTCACCCAGATCACCATGCTTGGTGGATTCATCCTTATGATGCGAATTTTATTATCGATGGAAACGATGGAGGTATTGGCATTTCACGGGATCGTGGTAAGACTTGGCAGTTTGATGAGAAGCTACCTCTTGGTCAGTTTTATCATATCAATACCGATAACCAATTACCTTATCATGTAATGGGTGGATTGCAGGACAATGGTTCATGGAATGGTCCCGCTTATGTTTGGATTCAAAGTGGTATTCGTAATGCTTATTGGCAGGGAGTGAGTGGTGGCGACGGTTTCGACGTGATGCCAGATCCAGAAGATCCTAATTGGGTCTATGCGATGAGTCAGGGTGGAAGTGTTAGCAGGTATAATATGGCAACAGGTGAAGAATGGAGCATTCGCCCAACAAGGCCTGATATGAAAACCAAACAAAGATTCAATTGGAATTCAGCGATTGCGCAAGATCCGTATGATAAGAAGACCATTTATTATGGAAGTCAGTTTGTAAATAAGAGTACCGACAAAGGTGCAAGCTGGAGTATTATTTCGCCGGACTTAAGCACCAACGATAGTGCAAAAATCGATCAGAGTACCAATGGTGGTATCTCTATTGATATCACTGGCGCGGAAAATTATTGTACAGTGATTTGCATTGAGCCTTCAACAAAAGAACAGGGTTTGATCTGGGCTGGAACAGATGATGGAAATGTTCAGTTAACAAGAGATGGCGGAAAAACTTGGACCAACTTCAAAGGAAAAATACCCGGATTCCCAGCTGGGGCTTGGGTTCCACAGATTCGTGCAGGAAGACATAATGCAGGTGAAGCATTTGTTGTAGCAAATGATTATCGCAGAGGCGATATGAAGCCGTACATTTTCCGTACAACTGATTATGGTAAAACTTGGAGCCGAATCATTGATGAGAAAAAAGTAACTGGTTATGCATTAACCATCATTCAAGATCCAATAGAACCTAACTTAATATTTGTAGGAACCGAACAAGGCTTATGGATCAGTTTGGATAATGCAGCCACATTCCAGCAATTTAAAAATGGCTATCCTTCAGTATCAACTTATGATTTTGCCATTCAAGAAAGAGAAGCTGATCTAGTGGTTGCCACATTCGGCAGGGCACTTTGGATCTTTGATGATATCAGACCATTGAGAAAATTAGCGGCTAATAAGGGTCAGCTGTTCACAAAAAAATTAACGGCATTTGATGCACCGCAAGCCTATCAAGCTATTATGAAAAATGCGCCGGGTATTGAATACAGTACTTATGGAACTTACGAAGGAGAAAACAAAAAACGCGGTGCAGCAATTAGTTTTTATGTAAACAAAACTGCAAGCGATACCGGCAAAAATAAATTAGCCGATACTGCAGTAGTTAAAATATTCAATGCCAATAATGAGCAAGTAAGAACCTTACGTATTAGTGCCGACAGCGGTTTCAATCGTTTCTATTGGGGCATGGAAGGCAAGGGAATTCGTTCTGCAGGTCAGGGTGGCCGCGGTGGTGGCGGTGGCGGACGTGGTGGTGCTGGCAGAGGCGGTGCTATGAATGAACCCGGTGGCTTACCAGTAGATCCAGGTACTTATAAATTAGTATTGTCATTAGGCAAGGATCTTACAGATAGTTTGATGGTTGTTGTGAATGATGATCCCAATGCACCAAAATCTAAAGAGCTGCGCGATGCCTTACGTGCAGCGAATACTAGATTAGATAAGAGTGCTTTGAAATTGGTGGACTTGACCGATCGATTAACTGAAGCTGATGATATCATTAAAAAAATTGAAGCTAATTATGCGAATATGGATCAAAAGCAGTCTGATACTTTGAAGAAAGTAGCAAAAGCAATGCAGGATAGCATTAAAGGAATTCGTGAACAATTAAATGGTAAAACACAGGACAAACAAGGATACGGCAATGTTCCACAAACAACTGTGAATAGTGTTTTAGGTGAAGCACGTTATACAGTTCTTGGAAAATCATCGATGCCTGGTGCACAGGAAGAAAGATTGATCATTGATGCAGAAAATATGGTCAGTGATGTACTTAAGAAATCGAATAAGTTTTTTGATGGTGCTTGGAAAGGATACCGCAGCTTGGCTGAGGCATCAACCATAAAAATGTTTAAGGATTATAAACCAATAGAATAGTTGTATGAGTAATGCAAAACTGAGTCATTTAGCAGAAACATTGATTGGAAGTGAAATTGTGAAGCTAGGTAATATGATCAGCGAAAGAATTCGTGCTGGGGAAAAGATTTACAATTTTACTATTGGCGATTTTGATCCGAAAGTATTTCCTATACCAGCAGAGTTAGAATCGTTGATCATAGAATCATATCAACAACGCAATACCAGTTATCCTGCAGCAGAAGGCGTTTTAGATCTTAGAAAAGCAGTCTCTCAATTTTTAAAAGAATGGGAGGGTCTTGATTACGCACCTAACGAAATACAAATTGCATCTGGTGGAAGACCGCTGATCTACACTATTTTCAAGTCTATTGTCGACAAGGGCGACAAAGTAGTGTATGGCGTTCCTTCTTGGAATAATAACCACTATGTACATATGACCGATGGCGAACATTGTGTGGTAGAATGTAAGGTTGAAAATCATTTCATGCCAACAGTAGATGATGTTCGCGAACATATTCAAGGGGCTACACTTATTTGTCTTTGTACACCTCAAAATCCAACTGGCACAACGCTTACTAAGCACGACCTTGGTGAAATTTGCGACCTGATTATTGCAGAAAATGTAACAAGGAAAGAAGGAGAGAAAAAATGTTATCTGCTTTTCGATCAAATGTATTGGACACTAACTTATGGTAGTACCGTTCATTATAATCCAATTACATTGAGGCCTGCCATGAAAGAGTTTACAGTCTTTGTAGATGGCATTAGCAAAGCTTTTGCAAGCACGGGTGTAAGAGTTGGATGGTCGATGGGACCAGAACTAGTGATCTCAAAAATGAAAGCCATATTAAGTCATATAGGTGCATGGGCACCTATGGCCGAACAGAAAGCAGTTGCAAAATATTTGTATGAAAAAGAGGCCATTGCCGCATACTTAAAAAACTTTAAATCTGAAATAGAGTTTCGCCTACACAGTATCTATGATGGTTTTATTGCTTTGAAAGAAAATGGCTTTTCGGTCGACGCGGTTGCCCCACAGGCAGCTATATATCTGACTATCAAAATTGATTTAGTTGGAAAAACTACTGAAGCTGGAAATAAGCTTAGCATTCAGTCAGATGTTACTTCCTATATTTTATCAGAAGCAAAATTGGCGGTTGTTCCTTTCTCTGCATTTGGAGGTACAGCAAATAGTCCATGGTATCGTTTAAGTGTGGGAACTTGTATCAAAGAAGAAATCCCTGCAATGCTGAAACAACTTGAAACTGCACTAAGTAAATTAAAATAAGTTAGCTATATAATCTATATAATACTTAACAAGTCATTATATAGATTATTTATATATTGTGGAATAAACAAAAGACAATGAAAAAAATATTTGTTTTATTATCATTTGCATTTATATCCAAAATGTCTTTTGCACAATGGCAACAACCTAAAATAGATTTTA
>CAIJLK010000222.1 GCA_903821465.1 uncultured Bacteroidota bacterium
GCATCGGTTTCAATTTCTGAACTACTTTGTAAATGGATGGCACTGGTTCTTAGTCCACCTTTATAAATAATTTGTGAAGTCATTGCATCATTTTTGCCCTAAATTTACTGCATCAAATCATAAGAAGTGAAGCAAGCCTTTTTAATTTTATCTATTTTTTGTGCGGTACTGGTATCAGCGCAACAAAAACAACCTAATTCTGCAGCTCAGGATAAAGCCCAGAAAAAGGCTGACAAGCGTGAGCATATCAATCAATTGATTAAACAGGAGGAAGCAGGGGCGTTAATCTTTCAAAAACAATCTGCAACCGGAATTAAATTTAATACTGATGGCTGGGGCGTTTTTTTAGAGAAGGGGAAATATAAAACTATTACCAAGACGAATTTGTGGTGGTTAGAAATAGGGGAACGTTATGCTAGAAAAGAAGAAAAAGTTCCTACGTTGAGCACTTCACAAGGGTTTGTAGTTTTTTCAAATTATAAATTTGGTAAGCAAAATAATTTTTATTACGCAAAACTTGGTTTTGGTCAATCGAGACTAATTGGCGGAAAGGGAAATAAAAATGGGGTAGCCGTTTCGGCCATTTATGGCGGCGGACTTACCGCTGGCTTATTGAAACCCTATTATATTGAGATTGAAAAGCCATTTGGAAGTGGAGTTAGGCAACAAATCAAATACAACAATAACGATAGCGTCTTCCTTGACCCACTTGTAATAATTGGCCATGGTACCTTTGGGAAAGGCTTTAATGAGATCCAATTTGTTCCAGGGGCCTATGCTAGAACAGCTTTACGCTTCGATTATGGACGATATAATGAAATCATCAGTGCCCTGGAAGTTGGATTAAATGGAGAGTTTTATTCCAAAGCCATGCCCATCATGGTTATGGGCGAACCTAAAAAATTCTTTCTAAACGCCTATGTTTCTATCGTATTTGGTAAACGAAAATGATTTTTTTTTGTTCTCTTTGCAACCAGCTGCATAAAACCAAGTTTTTTACTCATGTAAGTAATATTGGGCAGTAAATTTTATTTTAAACTGTACAAGGATTAGAGGAATGCAAGAATTACCTGTTATACCATCTTTTGATAAAGCCACTTCAAAAATTCAAAAACCCAGTTGGTTGCGTGTTAAATTACCCATCGGGGAAAGTTATAAGCATGTTCGCGGATTGGTAGATAACCATAAATTACATACCATTTGTGAAAGCGGAAATTGTCCGAATATGGGCGAATGCTGGGGTGAGGGTACTGCAACCTTTATGATTCTCGGTAATGTATGCACCAGGTCTTGTGGATTTTGTGCAGTTGCAACGGGGCGACCAGGCTCAGTTGATTGGGATGAGCCACAAAGGGTTGCTGAAGCCATTCATTTAATGAAAGTGAAACATGCGGTATTGACCAGCGTTGATAGAGATGAATTAAAAGATGGGGGATCGATCATTTGGTACAATACGATCAAAGCGGTAAAGTCTTTAAATCCAACTACCACCTTAGAAACATTAATACCTGATTTTAGGGGTATTCCCGATCAGATACAGCGATTGATTGATGCGGCGCCAGATGTGGTAAGTCACAATATGGAAACAGTTGAAAGGATCACTCGCCAGGTTCGCATTCAAGCAAAATATCATCGCAGTTTGGAAGTGCTTAAAACCTTGAAACAGGGTGGCATGCGCACCAAGACTGGGATCATGTTGGGACTGGGTGAAACAAAAGAAGAAGTGATACAAACTATGAAAGACCTGGTAAATGTTGGTACCGATGTTTTAACACTTGGACAATATTTACAACCCACTAAAAAGCACTTACCTGTACATCGGTTCGCGCATCCTGATGAGTTTGCTGAATTGCGTGAAATTGGCTATAGCATTGGATTTGACTATGTGGAAAGTGGTCCATTAGTTAGGTCATCCTATCATAGTGAGAAACACGTTCATAAAGGAGTTGGCCGAGCTGCATGGAATGCAGACAAAGAAGCTTAAACGATTCAATATTTTATTATGAAATGGATCTGCACTTTTGTTTGCTGCATACCATTTTATTTGTTCGCACAAATGAAATGGCAAAATGTAGATAGTTTATTTCAGCCCCTACCTCAATCTGTTCATGTCTTTTTTTCTAATGATAGTATAAATGGCAGACCCAATCATGCTTATTATGTGCAAGCAGATTTGAAGGATGATCAATTAGATTTTTCGAGTATTGCAACGAATGGCAAGAGAAGTACCCCAATTCAATTTTATGAAACCGAATCAAAACCTTTGTTGGTAATGAATTGTACTTTTTTCGAATTTGTACATAATACCAATGTTAGTCTGGTTATGAATGGAGGGCGACAATTAGCATATTCAAATAAAACATTTGCCCGTAAAGGAAAAGATACACTTACCTATTCACATCCTGTAATTGGGGCGATAGGGATTGATCATAAACGGAAGGCTGATATCGCATGGGTCTTGAGCGATTCAACCACGCGCTATCCTTGGGCTAGTCAACATGCATTGAATCCTTTAATAGATTCCAATGCTAAACTGGATATTCCCAAAATGTTATTGGCCTATCCATTGAAGAAATGGAAAATGCAAACAGCTGTTGCAGGCGGACCCGTTTTGGTACAAGACAGTAAAATTGCCATTAGTAATAACCAAGAACAAAAATTTTCGGGTAAAGCCATCAATGATAAACATCCAAGAACTGCCATGGGTTATACCCTTGATCGTCAATTACTTTTTTTAGTGATTGAAGGCCGATTCCCTGGAAAATCAGAAGGGGCTACATTGATAGAAGAAGCAATTATTCTGCGCGATCTGGGTGCAGTAGAAGCATTGAATTTAGATGGAGGAGGAAGTAGTTGTATGTTGGTAAATGGAAAAGAAACTATCAAGCCAAGTGACAAGGAAGGAGAAAGACCAGTACCGGCAGTTATAATGATAAAAGATAAAAGATAAAAGATAAAAGATAAAAGATAAAAGATAAAAGTGAAGAGTGAAGAGTGAAGAGTGACGGGGGATTTATTTTCCCCAGCGATAAGAGCTGATATCAATTCCAGCAAGGTCTAAGGCTCTGTCTACTACTGTTGCTGCGGCTTCTTCAATTGTTTGAGGTTGACTGTAATAGGAAGGACTACAAGGACAAATAATGCCACCTGCAAGGGTTACGATTTCCATATTTTTAATATGTATCAAATTATAGGGCGTTTCTCTGACCATTAAGATCAGTCTTCTTCTTTCCTTTAAAACTACATCGGCCGCTCTGGTTACAAGGTCATCACTTACCCCAGCAGCAATTCTTCCAAGTGTACCCATGCTACAAGGCACTACGATCATGCAATTATATTTTGCAGAACCAGAGGCAAATGGGGCATTGAAATTTAGTTTATCATAAAATCGAAAGGGATAGTTTGTATAAGATTGATTACCCATCTCTGTTTCCCAAACGGTCTTTGCATTCGCACTCATAACAATGGATACATCTTCTATCTGGTCAGATGATTGTATTAATTTATCGAGTAAGATTTTTGCATAAACCGATCCACTTGCTCCGGTAATGGCAACTACAATTTTATGTTTCATCTATCGGTTTTAGATAGAACAAAAATAGGAAGTAAAAGTTGATAGGGGGGCAAAAAAAAGTCCCTACAAAAAGTAGGAACTCTTAAAATATTATATCAAACTTATTTTGCTTTATACATCAGCTCGTAATACTCATGTGCCATTCTATTACTATCAAACTGCCAACGCACATCCATCATGCCATTCTTCATGATTTGTCTCCAAGTATCTGGTTGTTCATAATATAAAGGAAGGATTTGTTGTTCAAGTATTTCATACATCTTGTTCAAATCATAATCGTCCTGTTCTTGAACCGACATATTTTCGTAATCAGCCTTAGGTACAACGAATCCGTTATTGCCATGATTGATAAATTCCGGGATCCATCCATCATCGGTAGAGAAGTTAATGGCGCCGTTCATAGATGCAGTCATACCGCTTGTTCCAGACGCTTCGCGTGGAACGCGCGGATTATTTAACCAAATATCTGAAGCTTGTTTTAATCGCTTACTCAATCCCAATTCATAGCCAATAAGCACAGAAACATTTTTATATTTCTTACTAATTTGAACTAAGCTATTAAACTGAGTAATTGCAGGATAATCTAATGGATAAGGTTTGCCTGCCCAGATAATTTGAATAGGATATTTTGTATTCGCCAATACTTTTTCAAATTTCTCGGTATCCCAACTCAACATATCAGCACGTTTGTAACCTGCAAAACGGCGAGCCCAAACGATGGTTAATACATTGGGATCAAACACTTTTCCCGTTTGGTCTGCTACAATTTCAAATGCTCTTTTCTTCAGGAATTTCTTTCTGTCATCAAAAGCGATATCATTTTTCTCTTCAAGCGCACGATACAATTGCTTGTCGGCCCAATAATGCCAGTTCTGTGCATTGGTGATATTAATGATAGGGCATATTCCGTCATAATGACTCCACATTTCTCTACTAACATCTCCATGTAAAGCTGAAACGCCATTGGCTCTTCTAGCAAATCTGAGTGCTACTAATGAGTGATTAAATTGGTCGTCTTTTATACCCGTAATTCTTCTTACTTCATCCAAGCTAAGTCCGCAGAAATAACTCATTTTATGACAAAGGTAAATATCATGTTTTTCGTTTCCTGCTTCTTCAGGAGTATGTGTAGTGAATACCAAATGTTCCTTCACTTTAGCTAAACTCTTGAATTTGTTCAAAAGATAGAAAGCTGCAGAAAGGCCATGGGCTTCGTTTAGGTGATACACATCAGGATTGAAACCTAGTTCATCAATCAATTTGGCACCACCAATTCCTAATAAGATGAACTGAGCAACTTTTGTTGCAACGTTTGCATCGTATAAACGGTGAGTGATAGTTTGAGAAACATAATCGTTCTCAGGTAAATCGGTGCTTAACAAAAATAGTGGGGCACTTTTAAAAGTTTCAGGATTTAGGTAATAAGCTTTTACCCAAACTGGATGGTCATGTATTAAAATTTGGAATTTAATATCAGTCTCTTCCAAAAAGCTGTACATCTTTTCCATAAATGTAACCTGCAATGTTTGGTCCTGATTTCTGGCCTGATCGTAGTAACCATATTTCCATAAAATACCAACGCCAATCATATTCTGACGCAGTTCATATGCACTACGTAAATGAGAACCGGCTAAAAATCCTAATCCACCACTATATATTTTTAATGGCTGGTGAATGGCAAACTCCATAGAAAAATAGGCGGCTTTTTTTGCATATTGTTCATCTACAGAATATGGTACCTGAAAGCTTCTGAAATTCATAAATTCTTATTTCGTTTTCAATAAAACTGTCGCAAGATAAGTGTTTTATCTAAAATGTAATTTTTACACATTAAATGTTACAAAATGTGCATAAATGGGGTAGGGTGGTTGGTATTATTTGTTTTTCTTATTTCTGGGTTCCTTTTTTCGAGTATACTGATCATCAAAGAAACATTTGATTCCACGGTGATTGCCACAAGCCCCTGTTTCTTTTACTGTAACCTGTTGATCTTCAAAATTAAAATCTATCACGCATGGGTCGCCATTAAATGTGTAAACCCCGTGTTTGCTATCCTTCATTTTAAATTCTCCTTTTAATTCTCCGATGCAACTCCCTTCATTTTTTTCAAAATGAATAAAGAATGTATAATTGCTGGCATTTTTCCCATCTCTTATTGAAATGAAATTTCGTGTATCAATTTCGAAATCAGCACTGTATTTGTTTTTATGCGTAAGTGTATCGATGGGGTTGATGATATTGGATTTCGAGGGGCTCTCATTAGAATCATTAACCACCACCATGAAGCCTACTCCAGAAGCATATACCCAGCCTACCCTAGAAAATTTTACTAAATTGTCTTTGCTGTTTTTCTCTTGACTTTGCAGGAAAGTGGGCTCTTTATTTATATTTAAAGAGTGAACATAGTCGTCTTGTGTACTATTGTCGAGCAATGATTTTGAAGCCAACCAATGGTTGTTTTTGCTATCTAATACCAAAACAATCATTTCGGTTTTATGTCTTAAAACAATATTCAGTAATAGGTAGGTTTCTTTTTCCTTTAGAATTTTTCCAACTGCATAAAAGTTTGGATTCTTTTCCTTGCCAATAAATTTTGCAATAACTGTATCGGGAATAAATTGCGTGATCGCCTTCAAGCCAATTTTGGACGTATCTGCGATTTTTGTAAAATTACTATCGGCAACAATAAAATTGTTCGCAATAATTGGAAAGACTGAGAGAAAGTCTTTGGGTTTTAACTGGGTTGCACCAGAAAGGTCAATTTTTTTTTCACCACAGGCAAATAGGGATATTAAAAAAATCCAAAGCAATCTTTTGGGCATGACTCATTTATTTGTATAAAAATAAGTGTTTCGTTGAATCTACTAACGCTTCATTTAGTGAATTAAATTATTTAGATTTGTCTAAAAATAATTTTAGGTTATATGAATCTAACAATTACAAAGGAGAATTATATCAAGGCTATCTACCATTTACAACAGGCAGAGGGCAATGTGAGTACCAATCAATTAGCCGCTTCATTGAATACCAAGCCAGCTTCTGTTACTGATATGCTCAAAAAGCTCACCAATAAGAGTCTATTGGATTATGAACCTTATCAGGGAGTGCGACTCAGTAAAGAAGGCAAGAAACAGGCATTATCGATCGTTAGAAAGCATCGGTTATGGGAATTTTTTCTCGTTGAAAAATTGCAGTTTGGATGGGATGAAGTGCACGAAGTAGCTGAGGAATTGGAACATATCAGCAGTAAAAAATTAGTGGATAAACTAGATGCCTTTCTTGGTCACCCTAAATTCGATCCTCATGGCGATCCTATTCCAGATAGTAATGGGGTGATGGTTTCGATCAAACAGTTTAATTTGATTGACGTGAAACCGGGAATCCCGGTGGAATTATGCAATGTAGGTAGTCAGTCCGCAGAATTACTCGAGTTACTAAAGCATAAAGGAATTGGTATTGGCACCGTTTTGCAGGTAATTAGAAAGTTTGAATTTGATCATTCTGTTGAAATCAAAATAAAAAACAAATCTACCATTACCCTTAGCCAACAATTGGCTCAGGTATTATTTGTAAAAACTAGTTTGATATGAATGGTTCAGCCTCACAATTCAATAATTCACTGAGTGAAGTTCATGAATCGGTAGATACAAGTCTTGGTAAGAAGGGCTGGAAAAGAGCATTGGCTTATTTGGGACCAGCTTACTTAGTGAGTGTTGGATATATGGATCCTGGAAATTGGGCTACCGATTTACAGGGTGGCGCCCAATTTGGTTATACCCTTATCTGGGTTCTTTTAATGAGTAACCTCATGGCTTTGTTATTGCAAAGTTTGAGTGCAAGATTAGGGATTGTGAGAAGGAGGGACTTAGCGCAGGCGAATAGAGAAGTGTATCCTCCTTTAGTTAATTTCTGTTTGTATATTTTTGCTGAGATTGCCATTGCTGCCTGCGATCTAGCAGAAGTGTTGGGGATGGCTTTGGGGATTTATTTGTTAACCGGACTTCCCCTGATCTGGGGGGTGTGTATTACAGTGCTTGATACACTTTTATTGCTCTGGCTTCAAAAATTTGGGATCAGAAAACTAGAAGCATTCATTGTGGCTTTAGTAGCCATCATTGGGCTCTCTTTTTTAATAGAAATTTTTCTTGCAAAACCAGATATGCATGCCGTTGCAGCTGGATTTGTTCCAGGGTTATTGAGCAAAAATGCGCTCTATATTGCCGTAGGTATTATTGGCGCAACGGTCATGCCTCATAACCTCTATTTGCATTCTGCATTAGTACAGACCCGGAAAATCAAATGGGATGTTGCTGGAATTAAAAGGGCATTGAAATATAATCTGATCGATAGTACGATTGCATTAAACGCAGCGTTTTTTGTGAATGCAGCAATTCTCATTCTAGCAGCCTCCATTTTTTTTTCAACGGGTAATACACAGGTTGCAAGAATTGAAGATGCACATAAATTATTAGCTCCTTTACTCGGGAATAAATTGGCGCCCATATTGTTTGCTATTGCCCTGATTGCAGCAGGTCAGAGTAGTACCATTACTGGAACTTTAGCCGGACAGATCGTTATGGAAGGCTATTTGCAATTAAGAATCAATCCCTTATTGAGAAGGCTCATTACAAGGATCATTGCTATCGCACCTGCAATTGTTACTATACTTATTTACGGTAATGAAAAGATAGATGCATTATTGGTATTGAGTCAAGTGATATTGAGTGTACAGCTTGGTTTTGCAGTGATCCCTCTGATCCATTTCGTAAGTGATAAATCAACAATGGGTGAATTTGCCATAAAACGAACTACCAAAATTGCCGCATGGTTAGTGGCCATCATTTTAGTTTATCTAAATGCGAAAATGGTGCTTGATCAGTCGCTCGACTTTTTTAATCAACCTGGATATATTTTTTGGAAAGTTTTAATAATCTTAGCCGCAATAATATTTATCTGGCTATTCTTAATGATGACTTTCCTTCCAGTTTTTAAGAAACGGAAACTAAGGGATAATGCAAAAATGCATAGCGATATTCCACTACTTCAAAACTTAGAAGTTAAACCCAATAGGGTGATCGCAGTGTCTTTGGATTTCTCGAAATCCGATGAAAAATTAATTGCTTATGCCATTGCGCAGGGCAAACAAGATGTGCGTTATATACTGATACATATTGTGGAAAGTCCCTCCGCTACTTATTTCGGGGAAGCAAGTGATGACTATGAAACCAGGAAGGATCAGGAAAGATTGGAAGCATTAACCGAACAGATGAGGCAGTCGGGATACCTGGCTGACTATGTTTTAGGGTACCAACATCGAGTTTCTGAAATCGTTAGAATTGTACAATTGAATAATGCGGATATGTTGGTAATGGGGGCACATAGACATCGGGGATTAAAAGACTATATTTTTGGTGAAACAATCGAAAGCGTTAGGCACCAAGTGAATATTCCTGTGCTAATTGTGAATGTGTAATTAAGCGAAATATGTTACCTTGTGGCCTCTAAAATAAACAGATTAGCTATGTCTCAGAAAATTAAAGTACTTAATCCAGTGGTTGAACTGGATGGCGATGAAATGACAAGAATTATTTGGAAGTTCATTAAGGACAAATTAATTCTTCCCTACCTAGATGTGGATATAAAATATTATGATTTGGGTATGGAGTATCGTGATGAAACCAACGATCAGGTTACGATTGATTCAGCTAATGCCATTAAAAAATATGGCGTTGGAATCAAATGTGCTACAATTACTCCAGATGAAGCAAGGGTTAAAGAATTTAATCTAAAGCAAATGTGGAAAAGCCCTAACGGCACTATTCGTAACATCCTAGATGGTACTGTATTCCGTGAGCCGATTGTTTGTTCGAATGTACCTCGCTTGGTGCCAAACTGGACTGCACCTATTTGTATTGGCCGTCATGCTTTTGGTGATCAATATCGTGCTACAGATTTCGTAACAAAGGGTAAGGGAAAACTAACCATCAAATTTGAAGGTGAAGATGGTACCAATCAGGAATACGAAGTTTTTAATTATAAAGGAGATGGAGTTGCAATGGCCATGTATAATACCGATGAAAGTATTTATGGTTTTGCAAGAGCTTGTTTTAATCAGGCATTAACTAAAAAATGGCCTCTATATCTTTCTACAAAAAATACTATTCTTAAAAAATATGATGGACGCTTTAAAGATATTTTTGAAGAAGTTTATCAGAATGAATTCAAAGTTGCATTTGATGCAGCAGGTATCATATATGAACATCGTTTGATCGATGATATGGTTGCCAGTGCTTTGAAGTGGAATGGTAATTTTGTTTGGGCTTGTAAAAACTATGATGGCGACGTTCAAAGTGATACTGTTGCGCAAGGTTTTGGCTCATTAGGTTTAATGACTTCTGTTTTGATCACCCCTGATGGAAAAACCATGGAAGCAGAAGCTGCACATGGAACTGTAACCCGTCACTTCCGCGAGCATCAAAAAGGCAGACCAACTTCTACTAATCCAATTGCATCAATTTTTGCATGGACCAGAGGGTTGGAGTTCCGTGGTAAATTAGATAATAACCAAGAACTCATTGATTTTTGTCAGGCGCTTGAGCAGGTTTGTGTAGAGACTGTTGAAAGTGGAAAAATGACAAAAGATCTGGCACTTTGTATCTATGGCAGTAAGATGAATCATGGTGAACACTATCTGTACACAGAAGAATTCTTAGACGCACTTGATCAGAATTTGAAAATAAAACTGAATAAATAAGTGAAGAGTGAAGAAGAAGTGAAAAGATAAAAGATAAAAGTGAAGAGAGGAGGAAGAAGTGAAAAGATAAAAGAGAAAAGATAAAA
>CAIJLK010000223.1 GCA_903821465.1 uncultured Bacteroidota bacterium
TACTGTGAAAGCAGAAATCATCAGTGCACTTGTGCAGGGTGAAAAAGTGATCGCCTTTAAAATGAAAAGAAGAAAGGGCTTCCGCAAGAAGCATGGTCACAGAACCCATTATACCAGAATTAAAATTGAAAGCATCGCTTAAATTTTAAAGAAGGTCTTTTTAAGTGGGATACTTGAGTGAAATCTCAATATCCTATTTGGAAACAACAATCAAAAAATTCAAAAAAGTATTTTATGGCACACAAAAAAGGTGAAGGTAGCGTAAAGAACGGCCGTGATTCACACTCAAAACGTTTAGGTGTAAAAATTTACGGAGGTCAGCCTGCTATCTCTGGCAATATCATCGTTCGTCAAAGAGGAACTCAATACCATCCCGGCAAAAATGTTGGAGTTGGTAATGACTACACTTTGTTCGCTTTATCTGATGGAATTGTTGAATTCAAAAAGGGCAAAAACGACAAATCTACTGTTTCAGTTTTACCAGTAGAAGTAGTCGCATAAAAAATATTTTTTGTATTTGCAAATAAGTTTTTTATTTTTAATGTATTATTTACTAACCATTAAATCTAAAAAACATGGCAACTGCAAAAAAAGCTGCTCCTAAAAAGGCTGTTAAAAAAGCTGCTCCTAAAAAAGCTGTAGCTAAAAAAGCTGTTAAGAAAGCCGCTCCTAAAAAAGCTGTTAAGAAAGCTGCTCCTAAAAAAGCTGCTAAAAAAGCTGCTAAGAAATAATTTATTTCTTACAGAAAATATCTCAGGCCTCAGGATTTATCCTGGGGCTTTTTTTTGTTCTTATATTTAAATTCTTCCCTTTATTTTTAATGTATGGACAATTATACTATCGCCGATAATTTTTCGCTTCTAAGCAAGTTGATGGATATTCATGGAGACAATAGCTTTAAGGCCAAATCCTATGCTGCCGCGGCTTTCACGATAGAAAAGCTGCCGACGCAATTGAGTGAAATGCCCTTTGAAACAATCCAATCGATTAGAGGAATTGGCGCAGGCATTGGCAAGAATGTAATAGAACAAATTCAAACAGGAACATTTTCTATCCTTCAAGATTATATTCAAAAAACACCTGAAGGAATTTTAACGATGCTAAGTATAAAAGGCATCGGACCTAAAAAAATCGCCACCATCTGGAAGGATCTTGAAATAGAAACGATCGGAGAATTATTATATGCTTGCGAAGAAAATAGGTTAGCAAATTATAAAGGCTTTGGTGAAAAATCTCAGCAGAATATTAAGGAAGCAATAAGTTTTTATTTGGGCAGTCAGGGTAGTTATCTGTACCAAGAAATGGAAATAATTGTAGCACAAATTCAAGAGAATTTACAAAAACAGTTCCCTGATTTTCGGTTTTCAGTTGCCGGCGATTTTGCCCTGCAATCTGAAATTATCAGTAAACTAAGCTGGATTACCACCTCTCCACTAACTATTTTAAAAGATTTTTTCGCCCTTCAAGGCTTCCAAATAAAACAAATTTCAGACACCGAATTAGAGATCGAAGGAACTATAAAATTGCCGATCAGTTTTATAAAAACGAGTGAAGAAAACTTTTCTAATTGTTTCTTTCAGCATGCATGTAGTGAAGCGTTTTTGAATGAGTGGAAAAAGATAACCAATTGGTCTGAATCGGAAATTTATGCATCAGATGAAGCTATTTTCGAATTAAAACAGCTCCCTTTTATTCCGATTTGTCAACGTGAAAATGCATCGATCATACAAAAGGCGATTGACAAAAAATTAAAGCCCTTTATTCAGGTTAATGATATAAAATCCATCATTCATAGTCATAGTAATTGGAGTGATGGAGCTGAATCATTAGAAACAATGGCTGTCAGGGCAAAAGAAAAAGGTTATGAATATCTCGTGATGAGCGACCACTCACAATCTGCATTTTATGCAAACGGATTAAGAGAAGAACGTATTGTTGCTCAACACAAACAGATAGATGAACTCAATAAAAAATTGTACCCTTTTAGGATATTTAAAAGTATTGAAAGTGATATTTTAAATGATGGCAGTTTGGATTATCCAGAGGATGTTTTGGGTAGTTTCGACCTAGTGATCGCTTCCATTCATTCTAATCTTAAGATGACGGAGGAAAAAGCCATGATGCGCTTATTGAATGCCATTGAGAACCCCTTCACTTCTATTTTAGGACATATGACCGGTCGTTTATTATTAAGTCGTAATGGATACCCTGTAGATCATCATAAAATAATTGATGCCTGTCTAGCCAATAATGTGGTTATTGAACTTAATGCCCATCCAAGAAGGTTGGATATCGATTGGCGATGGATACAGGAAGCGACCGATAAGGGAGTGCTTATTTCAATAAATCCAGATGCACACTCAATTGAAGGATTCAACGATTGTAAATATGGCGTTCTAGTGGCTCAGAAAGCGGGATTAACCAAATATCAAAACCTTAGTAGCTTTTCATTGGCTGAATTTGAAGAATTTTTAGGGGAGCAACATCAGAAAAGAAACTAATTAGCTAGGGGAAGCCGAATAAAAAAGCTTGTTCCCTCGCCCATTCTTGTTTCATACCAGATCTCTCCGTTTGATTTTTCAACGATCCCTTTGCAAATGGCAAGTCCTAAACCTGTTCCGGATGACTTAGTAGTAAAATTGGGTTTGAACAAATGATCCGTCATTTGTTCCGCAATGCCACCAGATTGGTCGGTCACTTCTATCAACACTGCTGATTTTTCTTTGCGGGTTCCTATATAAATATTGACTGGCTTCGGACCGTTTTCACCCGCTTCTACGGCATTCTTTATCAGATTGGTCAATAACCGATTAAACTGAAGCTTATCGGAATCAATAATGCTGGGTCCGCCTAAATCACCGATGCTTATTTGCAGATTAGGATAAGCTTTATACAAGTTTACGAGCGACACAATTACTTCATTGATATCGAATCTTTCATTTTTAGTATTGCCAATATTGGCAAATTGAGAAAAATCGCCAGCGATCTTCGACAATTGATCGATCTGTTCTATTAATGTGATGGCCATTTTTTGAGATAGCTCTTTAATATTCGGAGAGCCAGATTCAATAGCTTTTTGAAGGTATTGAATACTCAGCTTCATGGGTGTAAGCGGATTTTTAATTTCATGCGCTACTTGCTGCGCCATTTCTCGCCATGCCCCTTCCCTTTCGCTTTTTGCTAATGCAGAAGCACTGGACTCGAGTTTGGTTACCATCTTATTATATTCTGTAACCAATATGCCAATCTCATCGTTTCTGTTCCAAACAATCTCTTCATTTACTTTGCCAATATTGATCTGTTGCATTTTTTGTCCGATCAAACTAAAGCTATGCGTGATCCGACTAGTTAAAAAGAATGCGATTCCTCCAGCCACTAAAAAAATAAATGCATTCAAATTAATGAGTGTGGCTAAGAAACCAGAGATCTCTTGCGTTAACTCGAATTGGGAGTTGAGGTAGGGAATATTCAAATAAGCGTATACCGTTCCAGCTTCATCAGTTAGCGGAACATAAATACTCATATAGGAAAAGCTACCAATCTCTTCACTCTGAATAAAGCGAATACTATTGTTATAATGTAATTCAAAAAAGGCATTGGGATTTATTTTTTCGCTAACCAAATGTTTATTATAAATGTAAGGTTGGGTTGAAATTTTCAGGTTGCCATTCGTATCATAAAAATTAATATCAACATTGTGAGAGTCAGAGATCTCAGCGATTTTCTTCTCCAGATTATCCATCGACACCATATTGTTTACCGTAAGCACATCATCAAAGACGAGTTGGGAATGAATACGACTATCGATCTCATTCGCCATGACTTGTATCGATTTCGAAAGTCGCTCTTCATTGTTTCGATTATAACGGATGATGAAAAACGAGATCGTAGCGATAGCAATTACCACAAAAGAGAACACACTTAAAAAGATAATCGTGGCTTGAATCTGCGTTCTGATATTAAATCTAAAAGCATCTTTTAATACAGCCCAACGGAAACGATGTGTTAATAAATAGCTCCCCCCCTGAAAAATAAAAATAATGAATAGAAAAGAACAAAATAAGTATGCAAATAAAGTAACCGATTCAAGAACCCATGTACTTCTCTTCACCACCATTACCAATTTTCCAACTCCACTATTATACCAGAGTTCACTAAAATCGCCTAATTGCTTATAAGTAAAATCAAACCCTGGAAACTTTTTGCTATCAAGAGAAGAAGGAAAATTATAATTATTAAAATGATTGATTAGTTTCCCATTGCTATATACGGCATAGGCATAATTGGTGTTTAAATCGGTTGACAGATCCTGTGCCTGGTTAAATAACTCAGGATATAATGCTTCACTCTTATAGCGTTTTGAATTGATGATCACAAATAAATAGCCCTTGATAACCTCATCCTCTTTAATTTCTTTTTGATATAAAAAACTAAAGCCATCGGGCACTTTCTCAAAACTGTATAGGCCAGTGATCAAAGTAGGCTTAGCCTTGTTAAGCAGTATTGTCTTTATAGATGCATAAGTAGTGGAATCATCATTAAACAAAGGATGAAAATCAGCATCGTAGGTATAGATCCTAGTATCGTACTTATTGAGATAACCAGAAAAGTTTTCACTGATCAAGCTATCTTTTATAAACTTATTAGTATACTCACTTTGCAAGCGATGATAATTATTCTTCAGAAATCCATCATCGAAATTGGTGGCCGCAATATTCAATAGATTTTCGCCAGAAGGGTCGGTTTGTATTGCCAACTTCTCTGCAATCCGTTTTCTTTGTTCATGTTCAACGATTCTGTTCTCGTACATCACAATCGCTGCTACAGACATTGCGAAAAGCATTACCCAGAATATAAAGAAGGTAGATCTTAATAAAGGAATCCCTACATCTGATTTTCTATAATTCAGTAAAACCAGGTATATCAAGATCCACACTAGCATACAAATATTAATGATCGTATCCTGTGGCTTTACCAAGAGAAAGAAATAGGTGATACCAACTATAGCAGAGACAAGAATTTGCCTATAAACAGTATTACTGCGTTCTATTTGTGGTTTCAGTAATAACTGAGAAATATGAAAGAACAACAAAACAAGAAAACACAGAATAATAAAGGCAACAAGGGTATAAATGCTGAGTCCGGGTATATTGGTTATATCAAATGAGATCTTCGAATCCTGAACTAGGCTTTTAATGATATTACCAATTTGTAATCCTATAATCGTGAGTATGCCATTGGAAAGATCAAACCGAATTTGTTCTGGTATAAAAGTGAAATAGCTTTTAGACTCATTGTTATTTTGCTGATAAAATTTTGCCAACCAAAAAAATAAAATAGCATTGATCAATAGGTCGCCCAAAGAACGATGTATGAAATTGGAAGCATAAATGGAAGGATCGAATAATGGAATTTTATCAAATGCAAAAGGGAAAGGAAACTCATAGCTTAGTAATCGCAATATTAATACAGTAGCGATCAGCCAACCGAATCCCTTAACAAAGCCATTGGTTCTTACTAATTCCTCGGCTAAAGCATGAATGAACAGGAATAATAAAATAATGGCTAGGGTTCTCAAGAACAACGTAACTGAATCATATCCAATAAATGATTTGCCCTCTTTCTGCTGAATACTGAAGAGTACTTTACCACTGCTATTTAAAACAGGGAGCGATCTATTAGAATTGGCAATTTCATATTGTTTGTTCAGATCAGGGAATCCATCGAATCCTGATTTTAGATATTTGTTTTCGATAAAATAATCCCATCGAATGGGAATCATTCCAACTAATAAAAAATTTTTCCTTTGAATCTGCAACTTTTGAACCCGCATTTCAAAATCGCCATTCTGATGGCTAATAAAATAAGCCCCTTCTGGATAGAGCAGCTCTTCAGGTGTAACATAGATATTATTATTGTTCCAATAACTAAGGGTGGTGCCAGTAACTTCATCTAATTGATATAAGAAAACCCCAAAAGATTTAGAAGCAATCTCTTTTCGGCGTTCTACACTGCTATCCTTTAAAACTTCTTTGAAAAGAACACTATCCTTACTAATTGATTGGAATTCCTTCTCCGCTTTGGCAATTTTTTGCTCCAATTTTCCCTTTACTTTTTGAGGGGTTGAATTGAAACTCCAATAGTTGATGAAAATAAAAGACAAAGTATATAACCAAGCAGCTGTAATGATCAGATACCCATGTTTAAATGCTCCTTGTCTTAAAGATTGTATCAAGAATTTTTCATTTGAAGTTTTACTTGGTTCCAAATAGCATCCATCTCTTCCAAACTCATGGAAGAGAGTTGTTTGCCAGACGACAAAGCAACGGATTCCATTTCTTGAAAGCGGCGAATAAACTTTTTATTTGTCTTTTCTAACGAACCTTCGGCATCTATCTGCAAAAACCGTGCATAATTTGCCAAACTGAACAAAACATCTCCAAATTCGTCTTCAATTTCGGACTGTTTACCTCCAGAGACTGCTTCCTGCAACTCTCCCAGCTCCTCCTCTACCTTCTTCCATACATCCTCTTTATTATCCCATTCAAATCCTACCTGCTTGGCTTTTTCCTGTATACGAGTTGCTTTTACAATGGCAGGTAAGGATGGGGGCACCCCACCTAGGACCGACTTTTTTCCTTCCTTTAATTTCAACTTTTCCCAATTGCGTTTTACTTCGTCCTCGTCCGCCACTTTCACATCGCCATAAATATGAGGATGCCGATGCACCAGTTTGGCACTGATTCCATCAATCACTTCTTCCAACGTAAATTGGTTTTGCTCTGACCCGATTTTGGCATAAAATAAAAGATGTAAAAGAATATCACCCAATTCCTCTTTGATTCCTTTCCAATCATGTTCCGTTATTGCATCAGCCAGTTCATAGGTTTCTTCAATAGTAAGTGGTCTTAATGTATCGATGGTTTGTTTTTTATCCCAGGGGCATTGCTCACGCAATTCATCCATGATTTTAACGAGACCCAAAAAGCTATTTGACAAAGTATCCATTGTAAAAATTTAAATTAAGAATGCGGAAAAAACAAGGAATAAAACAAATAAGAACGTCATCATGATCATTGTTAAGAAAAACAAAACCATAAATTTAAAAATAGTTTTACGTCTTGATTGGCTATAGAAATTTCTAAACGATTTATACCAATAAAACAAAATAAAGAGATAAGCTATTAACGAATAGGTAA
>CAIJLK010000224.1 GCA_903821465.1 uncultured Bacteroidota bacterium
GATGGAATCAAATCGGTGATCATTACTGGGGCGGGACCAAAAGCATTTGTTGCAGGCGCCGATATTAGCGAATTCAATGAATTGAGCAAAGCCGATGCCATGATGCTTTCTAAAGGGGGACAAGAAACATTCTTCAGAATTGAAAATTCGCCCAAACCGATTGTTGCCTGTGTAAACGGATTTGCATTGGGCGGTGGTTGCGAATTGGCCATGAGTTGCCATTTTAGAATTGCAGCAGAGAATGCCAGATTCGGTCAGCCTGAAGTCAACCTCGGTATCATTCCCGGCTATGGTGGCACACAAAGATTGGTTCAATTAATTGGTAAGGGCCGTGCATTGGAATTATTAATGAGTGCAATCATGATCGATGCGGCTACAGCTTTATCATACGGCTTAGTCAACTATGTGGTACCTGCAGATAATTTAATTACAAAAGCTACAGAAATTTTAACCATCATAAATTCAAAAGCGCCGATCGCAGTTGCCAAATGCATCGAAGCCGCAAACGCAGTTTATGATGAATCTAATAATGGCTACGAAACAGAGGTAAAAGCTTTCGCTGATAGTTTTGACACGCAGGACAGAGTAGAGGGCACGACAGCCTTTCTTGAAAAGCGAAAAGCCAATTTCCAAGGAAAGTGAAAAGATAAAAGATAAAAGATAAAAGTGAAGAGTGAAGAGTGCACAATCTAAGGGCTGCGCCCATACAGCGATTTTTAATTTAAAAAATAATTTTAAAAAAAAAGGCCTCTGAAAAATCAGAAGCCTTTTTAACTTTTAACTTAGCAATCACTCTTCACTCTTAACTCTTCACTCTTAACTTCTTCTAGTAGCCGAACAGTTCTTCTAGGCTAATCCGTTTCACTTCCCCGTACTTCTTCAAATCATCCATCTTTATTTTCTTATCAGAACCTACAATAGTATAAGTAAATGGCTTTCCAGAAATAGACGTTGTATGTAATTGTTTCAGATCTTCGAATTTCAAACTACTTACTTGCGCGTAAATATCTTTACGTAAGTCGTAATTAATTCCTTTTTTCTGATACGCCAAATAAGTAAAGATGATATTGTCGTTTGTGATCCTTTCTGTTTCCAGATCTTTCATCATTGATTTTTTTGCATCGCTCAATGATTGTTCGTTCTTAGGAAGATCAGTCAGCAATTCATTCATGCCCACAATTGCATCATTTAATTTATCTGCCTGTGTTCCTACATAAGCAAGGAAAGCAAAAGGATCTTCTTTTTTAGTTGGCGTTTGTAGAACAGCTCCTGTTGAATAAGCCAATGCTTTTGATTCACGAATAGTTTGGAATACAATCGCACCCATACTTCCGGCACCAAAATAATTATTGAACAAATTCACTGTCGCTTCTTTTTTAGCATCGTATTTATCTAAAGAACGTAACCAGTAAATTTCTGCCTGCACCATATCGTAGTCGGCAAATAAAACTTCGTTCTTAGTTTGCTTGATTCGATCAAACTTAAGAGCAGGTGCAGCTACAGTCCAACTTCCAGGCAGTGTATGCACTTTAGCAATACTACTTGTAAATGCAGGTAACGCTTGGGGTCCGTAGTAAATGATTTTATGCTCATTATTTAATAAGCCATGTAAGATCGATACCAGATCTGCTGCTTTTAGATTTTTAATTTCTTCATCAGATAAAGTATTATTAGTTGGATTCTTCGCACCATAAATACCATAGCTTCTCAAGGCACCAATGATGGCAGCTTTATTTAATTTGCTATTGGCTCTGGATTTTGCCAAACGATTTTTCAATCCTTCTAAAGCCGCATTATCTTCTTTACAGTTTTTAATCACGTATTCAAAAAGACTTGCTGCTTTATCCAAATTTTCTTGCAAACCAGTGATCGAAACTGCAGATTCTTCTGTACCCGGTGCAATATTATAACTACAAGCCAGATTATAGAATTCTTTACTGATCTGCTCAGCCGTGTATCTATCGGTATTCAAGAATTGTAAATACTGTACAGCCAATGGTAAGAGTTTATTATTCCAGCTTCCTATTTCAAACTTATAGACTAAATGAAATAAAGCATTGTCTTTATTCTGAACATATAAAACTTCCGCTTTACCGATGGTAGATTTCTGCAGATCCTTATTAAAATCAAGGAATACAGGCTTCACTGGCAATAAAGGCATATCGTTCACTTGCTTAACAAATGGCGATTGCTTTCCGGCATTGGTTTCTACAGGTGTGATAGTTGGCTTATCAACTTTTACAATTGATTTGTCAACCCCTTTGCGTTTGTAGATGACCACATAATTATTATCGGCAAAGAATTTATTAGCAAAGTCAACCAATTCTTTCTTACTCACTTTTGCCATATCATCTAATTGCGCAACACTGTTTTTCCAACCCTGACCTTTGCTCTTGATAAACACATCGGTAATATTTGTTGCGCGGTTATCGTTATTCTCTAAGCCTTGAAGCTGCGATAATTTTTCGTTCGACACAATGGCTTTAATTAAGGATTCATCAAAGTTTCCTTTCTTAACAATATCTATTTGCTCCATCAATAAGTCTTTCACTTGTTCTAAAGTCTGACCCTGTTTTGGAGAAGCCGCTAAAGTGAAAATGCCATAATCTTTAAAGGGACGAACTCCGGCACTAGCGCCCAAGAGTTTTTGTTGTTTGTTCAAATTCAAATCCAACAAACCTGCCTTACCATTCGATAAAACAGAAGACAATAGATCTGCCATCATTTCATCTTTGGTATCTGCTCCTGTAGTGCGGTAAGCGATACGCATTGATTCAGCAGAGGGTCCGAATACTTCCTTTACAACTGGCCCGCTTAAAGCCTTCTCTGGAGCGGGTTTGTACTCATCAACGGTTTTAGGTTTCATGTAGCCGAATTTTTCATCCAGCATTTTGATTGTTACATCGGGATCAAGATCGCCTACCATTACGATGGCCATATTATTAGGCACATAATATTTATAATAGTATTCGCGAATGGCATTCAAAGATGGATTCTTTAAATGCTCGATCGTTCCGATAGTAGTTTGTTGTCCATAATTATGCGTAGGAAATAATGCAGCATACATGGCTTCGCTAACCTTGCTTCCGTCGTTATCGAGTGAACGATTTTTTTCTTCATACACAGCTTCTAACTCAGTATGAAAAATACGCAGAATAGGATTTCTAAAACGCTCTGCTTGCACAGTCAGAAATTTGTTCAATGCATTCGATGGAACATCTTCTTCATAAACTGTTTCTTCTACCCAGGTATGTGCGTTGGTTCCTTGTGCACCCATGGCCGACATTAATTTGTCGTACTCATTTGCAATCGCAAACTTTGATGCATCGCCAGAAACTTTATCGATCTGTCTGTAAATTTCTTTACGCTTCGCAGAATCGGTAGTGTGATTGTATTGCTCGTATAAAGCATCGATCTGATCCAACAATGGCTTTTCCTTGGCCCAATCTAATGTGCCAAATTTATCGGTACCCTTGAATAATAAATGCTCTAAATAATGTGCTAAACCGGTATGATCCTTGGGATCGGTATTTGAACCAGCTCTAACTGGGATCTTAACTGAGATGCGGGGCTCTTTTTTATTGACTGAAAGTACTACGGTGAGTCCGTTTTTAAGCGTATAAAACCGCGCTTTCATTGGGTCGTTGCTAACGAATTTGTAGCTGTAACCACCAGACGACGCTTCCTTCCATTCGAATTTACCTTGGGCGGATAATGCCTGAATGCTTACTGCCATCAGAATTACCAGCCATAATTTCATCGATTTTATCAATTTCATAATAAAGTTTTAGGATATGAAAGATATAAAAAAATATACATGGGTTGGCTGATAAAAGTGACGAATGGAAATATTTTATCCACTGCCCTTTTAGCTACTTGCACTACCTTTGCGGGGCAAAAATCATTCACAATTTATAATTACTAACTATGGAATACCGTATTGAGAAAGACACCATGGGTGAGGTAAAAGTACCTGCCGAGGTTTATTGGGGAGCACAGACTCAACGTAGCATCGAAAACTTTCAGATTGCACAGGACATTAACAAAATGCCGAAAGAAATCATTGCCGCTTTTGCTTACTTAAAAAAAGCTGCCGCGTTAACGAATTTGGATGCTGGTGTTCTTGCGGAAGACAAAGCAATATTGATCGGTCAGGTTTGCGATGAAATTCTGGAAGGAAAATTAAATGGTCAGTTTCCTTTGGTTGTTTGGCAAACAGGTTCGGGTACCCAGAGTAATATGAATGTGAATGAAGTGGTTGCTTATCGCGGTCACGTTATTAAAGGTGGTTCTTTATTAGACCACGATAAATTCTTGCATCCAAACGATGACGTGAATAAATCACAGTCATCTAACGATACCTTCCCTACCGCCATGCATATTGCGGCTTATAAAATTTTATTGGAAACTACGATTCCTGGTATCACAAAATTAAGAGATACCCTAGCTGCAAAGAGCAAGGAATTTATGCATATCGTTAAGATCGGTCGTACGCATTTCATGGATGCCACACCGCTTACAGTGGGACAAGAAATTAGTGGTTATGTTTCGCAATTAACGCACGGACTAAGAGCTATCAATAACACACTGGCTCACTTAAGCGAATTAGCATTGGGTGGTACTGCTGTTGGTACTGGAATTAATACGCCAAAAGGATATGATGTTAATGTGGCAAAACATATTGCTACCCTAACGGGACTGCCTTTTGTTACTGCTGAAAATAAATTTGAAGCATTAGCTGCTCACGATGCAATTGTGGAAGCGCATGGTGCTTTGAAAACTGTTGCTGTTAGTCTGATGAAGATCGCAAATGATATTCGGATGCTTTCATCTGGACCAAGAAGCGGTATCGGCGAATTGCATATTCCGGATAACGAACCCGGTTCTTCTATCATGCCCGGCAAAGTAAACCCTACTCAGTGTGAAGCATTAACTATGATCGCAGCACAGGTAATGGGGAACGATGTGGCGATCAATATTGGTGGCGCAACTGGTCACTTTGAATTGAACGTATTTAAACCAGTGATGATCTACAATTTCCTACACAGTGCGCGACTGATCGGTGATGGATGTGTAAGCTTTAATGATAAGTGTGCAGTTGGACTTGCTCCAATTGAAGCAAATATTAAAAAGCACGTTAATAATAGTTTGATGTTGGTTACTTCATTGAATACCAAGATCGGTTATTACAAAGCAGCAGAAATTGCACAGACCGCACATAAAGAAGGAACCACACTTAAAGAAATGGCGGTGAAACTAGGATACGTTACGCCAGAACAGTTTGATGAGTGGGTTATTCCAGCCCAGATGGTAGGGGAAATCAAATAGAAGAAAGTGAAGAGATAAAAGATAAAAGTGAAAAGTGGAGCATCAATCGTCTGGTGACAATACTTTTTAAATCCTCCGCAAACGGAGGATTTTTCTTTAGGCACGGACAGACCGTCCACTCTTCACTCTTCACTCTTCACTCTTCACTTTTATCTTTTATCTCTTATCTTTTATCTTTTATCTCTTATCTTTTATCTAAAAACATTTAAGCGAAGTGAGTAGTTCTAGGATGTAGCTATTTCTTCAAAGGATGCAACTGCATCGTGTCCGTCGCTAAAAACGGCACAGCGTTCCCGCCTGTATCGATCACAGCTTTTGGGAAAGCCGTTTTTAGTGTTGTATAGTCTTGCGTTTTAATGCCTGTCTTGCCGATATATATATTTGCTAGACTACTGATGCCTTTTAACTGCAGGAGCCCCTTCGCTGTAATTTTTGTATCTACCAGATTCAAATATTGCAATTGATTCAGTGATTGCAATTGTATCAAATCGGGATCGGTAATATTTGAATGCTCCGCGCTGAGCCTTCTGAGATTGGTTAATTGGGCAATCGTTTTCCAGCTACTTGCTGCTAATTGCGCATTGGGAATTTTTAGCCAGATCAGCTGCTCTTTTAATTCGCTCAACTGCTTTTCAATCTCGCTATTCCATTTTTTGCAGTTCACAAAACTGGCACTCAACCAATTACTATTTGCTGAAATTTCAAAAACAGTAACCGAACTTTTTCTTAATACATCGATCGTTTTTTCATTTGCTTTTTTCACTTCCGCTTCCGGAACATCGGCTCTTTTTGTTGCTACAGATGGGGCTTTTTCTAATGCACTCAGAGCCGCTTTTACTAGTGCGGTTTGTTGCAATTGGCTCGACTTTTTTATAAAATCTGCTCCCGATCCGATCCACCATTTCATTAACAGCAATTCCTGTTCACTCAACTGTTGCTTACCCTTTGGTGGCATATGTTTTTCTTCCAATGGATCTAAAATGATCCGCTTATAAACTTCACTGCTATCCAAAGATCCTGCTACTAATACTTTACCATTCTTTCCACCCTTCAAGATCCACTGCTCGGAGTCTAGTCGGAGTCCGCCTTTTTGCTTAGTAGCAGCATGACAGTTATAGCATTTTGTTTGCAGCATCGGCTGGATAATATCTTTATAAACAATTGCTTCCTGCGCATTAGCAATTATTTTTATTGTATGCGCTGAATCTTTTTTATCAGCAGTTTCCGTTTTCCATAAATAGCCTTCCCCATGCGTTAATGTTCCTCCCAAATGCCCGGTTACAGTTAACAATAACAACAATAAAATGGATACCCATTTTAATTGTAACGCATTATTGTTTCGTGAAAATAAATAGCCTGCTGAGGAACTAAAAGCAACTAAGATGCCCATCCATTGGTGTAAACTCAAAGTAGTTTCATCGTACTCACCCGTGCCCGACAATAAATAGCCAGTTATACAAGATGCAATGGCAGTAAGGGCTCCAACGAAATAAGCGATTGGAATTGCAGCTGCTAGTGCTGCATATTTTTCTTTCCTGCTCAACCAATGAAAAAGAATCGCCACTAATAAAATCCCAATTGGCAAGTGTACCAACACTGGATGAAAATGGGAAATAAATGTTATGATCATAAAAAATCCGTTCTAAATTATGCCTGATATCTTTTTCGTAACAACTGCATCATGTGTACATTAATGGCCCACTGATCTGCAAGCGGCTGCCTGGTATAAGGAAGGGTTGGCATGTAGTCGGGCGGACCAAATTCAGTAAGTATCGTTAACTGCTTGGCACCCGATTTAATTTTCAATTCCACAATTTTATCCCACCAAGCAATATGTCTTTTAACTGCTTCCTCCCACTCGGGTGCGCGTGGATCACTTACCTGCGGCCCTTCTGGATGCCCTACTCTAGCATGTATATGATCTGCCCTTGTTAATGCTAATTGAACCGTATCTTCCTGATCATGCAATAAAGATTCATGCACATTGCACCAATGTGAAATATCGAGTGTGATTCTTAAATCGTTGAATCGTTGCATATATTCTTTGGCGATATGTGCGGCAAATAAAATGCGGGAGCGATGGGTTTCGTGACAGATGGTTAATCCGGTTGCCTTTGCTAAATGAATCGTGAATTGAATGATCTGATTATTAATTTCATCCGGAAAATAATCTTTACCAGAATGACAATTAATGTACAAAGGCCTTTGCACCGTTTGATGCGCACAGGCACTGATCATTTGTGTAAAAGCCAGTACATGTTTTTCGGGATTCGATTCACCAACACCACATAAAAAACCAACTTCGAGTTGATGCTTTTTTAGGGCAGTGAATAAATCAGTCTGACTTGCAAGATCTCCTGGCCACCACATTTCTATGCCATCATAACCAGCTGCTTTTGCTTTGGCACAAAATGCATCAACAGTGCCATCGAAACCCCAATTGGTTCCCATGATCTTTACTTGGAATCCTGCAGGCAATTGAATAGCTGGAATGCTTGCCATTAGCGACTCCCAGGGACTAGCAACAATTGCTGCAGCAGATCCTGCGATCGATAAAAATTTTCTTCTGTTTATGCTCATGATATTATTTCATTTATAACTTTTCCATATACATCCGTTAATCGGAAATTTCTTCCCTGGAACTGATAGACCAATTTTTGATGATCGAACCCGAGTTGATTCAGGATGGTTGCCTGAACATCGAAGGGTGTTACTTTACCACTGATGGCACTATATCCAATCTCATCTGTTTCTCCAAAACTGAATCCTTTTTTAATACCACCACCTGCCATCCACATCGTGAATGCTTCGGTATGATGGTCGCGACCTTTGAATGGATTTTTCTTTCCATCTCTATTCTCCTGCATCGGTGTTCTTCCAAACTCACCACCCCATACCACCAAGGTTTCGTCGAGCAATCCTCTTTGTTTTAAATCTAATAAAAGCGCAGTGATTGGTTTATCTGTTGCGCGGCATTTATTTACGAATCCATAATCGATCGCGAGGTTTTCTTCTGTACCGTGACTATCCCATCCCCAATCGAACAGTTGCACAAAACGCACCCCTTTCTCCACTAATTTTCTTGCCAACAAAACATTATTAGCAAAGCATGCTTCGCCGGGTTTTGTTCCATACATTTCATGAATATATGCTGGCTCGTTATTGATGTTCATTGTTTCAGGAACTTCAATCTGCATGCGATAAGCCATTTCATATTGTGCAATCCGCGAAACGGTTTCAGGATCCTGGTATTCTTCGTAGGTTAATTTATTTGCTTCATTGATCGCATCGATCGATGCCTTCCGCAAATCGCGATCCATCCCTGCTGGATCCTTTAAAAATAAAACAGGATCACCCTCAGTTCTACACTGCACGCCCTGATATACAGATGGCAGAAATCCATTGCCCCAAACACTCTTACCCGCATCCGGATTTTTTCCGCCCGATGTTAATACCACGAATCCGGGAAGATTATTATTCTCAGAACCCAATCCATATGTTACCCAAGAACCAATGGATGGCCTGCCCAATCTGGGTACGCCGGTATGCATCAATAATTGAGCGGGACCATGATTGAACTGATCTGTTTGTACTGCTTTTAAAAAACTGATCTCATCTGCAACTGTAGATAAATGTGGCAAATGTTCAGAGATCCATGCGCGCGACTGACCATGCTGAGCAAATGCTGCTTGTGGACCCATCATTTTTGGAACCCCACGTATGAATGCGAATTTTTTTCCTTCTAATAAAGACGGGGGACAATCTTGTCCGTCGAGCTTCATCAGATCGGGTTTGAAATCGAATAATTCTAATTGTGAAGGGGCACCCGCCATATGCAAATAGATCACCGATTTTGCCTTACCCGCAAAATGTGGTGCATGTGCCATGAGTGGATTTGAATGAATAGCATTCGGATCTTTCGATGCCAACCAATTACAACCACCCAATACAGAACCCAATGCCATGGCACCCATACCCGTTACGCATTCCTGAAAGAAATGCCGGCGCGTTTGCTGCTGCATGAAATGTGCATTGGCTTCCCTAACGATGCGTTGATGATCTCTACTCATGCACTAGTTTTTTGTTATGAATTCATCTGTATTCAATAGTGCTTCTGCAACAATAATTAAAGCAGCATTTTCAGCTGTCTGTTTTTCAGCGCCGGTTGTTGCGATCATTTTTTTCTTATCGTCTTTGAATTGATGGTATGCTTGATCATATAATTTTTCGAAGGCCATTCTTTTCTCAGTCGCCATTTCTTTATGCATCGCCAATTCATATCCCTTGCTGATCTGTGCAGATCTTTCTTTAATGCCAAGTGATTGTATGCGCGATGCTAAATGTTGCGCTACTTCAATATACACCGAATCGTTCAGTGTTGTAAGTGCCTGCAAAGGCGTGTTGGTTCTAATCCTGCGGACAGTACAAACTTCTCTGCTGGTTGCATCAAAACTAATCATGGAAGGATAAGGGGCTGAACGTTTCCAATAAGTATACAAGGATCTTCTGTATTGATCGCCGGCATCACTGGTTTTCCAATAAGAACCATTCCATGGCGAGTTCCAGATGCCTTCTGGTTGAAAGGGCATGACTCCGGGTCCATACATTTTCTCACTCATTAAGCCACTCACCATCAAAGCCTGATCGCGAATTTCTTCGGCAGATAATCTTACACGTGGACCTCTTGCATAGAATTTATTATAAGGATCTTTTTCTTGTGCCGCTTTATTGAGTTTTGAATCTTGCCTGTATACAGCACTCATCGCAATCTCTTTCATCAATTTTTTCAAATCCCATTTGTATACCACCATCAATTTCCAGGCTAAGTAATCGAGTAACTCACGATGTGTTGGGGCAATACCCTGTGTGCCCATATCTTCCAATGTTTCGGCAATGCCGATCCCAAAAAATTGTTCCCAGATTCGATTCACGATGGTACGTGATACGAGTGGATTTTTTTTGCTGGTCAACCACATCGCCATACCCAATCTGTTCTTCGGCGCATTAGCAGGCAAACTGCCCAAAGATGCTGGAACATTGGGTTCTACAACCTTACCCTTTACTAACCAATTGCCTCTTTCAAATACATGCGTAGGGCGAAACATTGCTGCAGGATTATCCATCATTACCGGCGTAGTAGTTACCGCAGTGGGTTCTAATAGTTCTTCAAAAAATTTATAAGCTGTATCTATTCCTGAATAGGGTTTGGATGGAAATGGATTGGTAAAATAAAACCAATCGAATTGCATGCCTGTTTCTTCGGGCATTTTTAATTGACCATTACTATAAGTCAGATACAAATTGTATTTGCCAGAGATGGATGCAAAATTCATTTTCGCTTCGGCCCATCTGCCACGGGTTTCTTTGACTGCAATTTTGCTTAAGATCGGACCATCGGGTTTGTTGAGATGAATTTGTAATTCGCCTCCGGGTCGGTATGCCTCGTATCGATAAATTAATTGCGTTTTATTGGTGAGTTCCACCTCTTTGAAACGAGCCACGGCTTTATTTCTTAGCACCAACCATTTAGTATCCATCAATGCGGCGTTCTTTAATTCATCGGCTGCAATAGAATTAATGGCAGGCTCCTGCATTTTCACAAACTGCAGAATTTCTTTTTCGCGTGCGGGTTCATTTTGTTTGATCCAATTTTTTAATGCAATATATTTTGTACTATCATTATCATGAAACTCACGGATCAAAGGGTAGTCATCATAAGTATCTTCATCTCTGGTATTATTGAAGAAAGCCATGAATTGATAATACTCATCATGTCGAAAAGGATCGTAAGGGTGACTATGGCATTGCACACATGCAAAGCTGGTGCCCATTAATCCCTCCCA
>CAIJLK010000225.1 GCA_903821465.1 uncultured Bacteroidota bacterium
CATTAACTCCTATTCACACACAATAAATTAAATAATTATGTGCTTAGCTATTCCAGGAAAAATAATTGAAATTACTGATCAATTAGATGAAACTTTCAGAAAAGGAAAAGTATCCTTTGGTGGCATCATGAAAATTGTAAACCTCTTCATGGTTCCAGAAGCAAAAGTGGGTGATTATGTGCTGGTGCACGTTGGAGTAGCCATTAATGTGGTTGATGAAGAAGAAGCAAAACTCACCTTTAGTTATTTAAAAAGTATGGGGGAAGTGGAAGAATTAGATTCACCAGATTCACCTCAAATTTAAATCCTAATCATGAAATTTTTATCGGAATATAGAGACCCTGAATTAGTAAAAGAATATATTCAAGAGCTTCATCGTATCACTACTAAAAACTGGACCCTCATGGAAATTTGTGGGGGGCAAACACATAGTCTAGTGAAAAATGGCATTTTGGATATGCTTCCAGAGAAAATAACTATGGTTCATGGACCGGGTTGCCCTGTTTGTGTTACAAGTTTGAGTGTCATTGATGAAGCGGTATGGCTTGCCGAACAACCCAATCATATTTTATGTTCTTTCGGAGATATGCTTCGTGTACCTGGAAGTAAGAAAAGTTTGCTGGAAGCTAAAGCAGCAGGTGCAGATGTAAGAATCATGTATTCACCTTTAGAAGCAGTTGATCTTGCAAAAGAAAATCCAACTAAGGAAGTCATTTTTTTCGCAGTCGGTTTCGAAACAACAGCTCCTGCAAATGCGCTTAGTGTAGTGCATGCTGCACAACAAAATGTTTCAAACTATAGTATTCTTGCATCGCATGTTTTAGTCCCACCTGCAATGGAAGCGATCTTAAGTGATCAGGCAAATGTGATCGATGCTTTTTTAGCAGCAGGACATGTTTGCACCATCATGGGGTTAGACGAATATTATCCTGTAGCAGAAAAATATGAAATTCCAATTGTTGTAACTGGGTTTGAACCAGTTGATCTATTACAGGGAATTTTAATGGCAGTTAAACAATTAGAAAAGGGAGAATTCAAAGTAGAAAACCAATACGCAAGAGCCGTTTTGAGAGAAGGAAATAAAATGGCAAGAGAAACGATCGATAAAGTTTTTTCGATCAGCGATCGTGTATGGAGAGGTATTGGAAGTATTCCACAGAGTGGATTTGAAGTGAATGATCGATACAAATCATACAATGCAAGATTAAAATTCAATATCGATATCCCATTTGCAGAAGAGAATAAGGAATGTATTAGTGGCGACATTATGAAGGGATTAAAGAAACCCAAACAATGCCCAAATTTTGGAACCAAATGTAAACCCGAACATCCATTGGGCGCTCCCATGGTAAGTAGCGAAGGCGCTTGTGCTGCCTACTATCACTATAGTTCAGATACTATTACGCAATAACTTATTTTTTGATAAAAAAAATTGAATCAATTGACAAATCAAAATAGTTTCCAATTATCTTGCCCAATGCCGAAATTCGACTTTGATGTTATTACATTAGGCCATGGCAGTGGTGGATTATTAACCCATAGATTATTACAAAGTGGCGTATTCGATATTTTAAAAAACGATATGCTAGATCAACAACATGATGGTGCAAGTTTTACACTGGATGGAAAAACTGCTTTTAGTACCGACAGCTATGTGATCTCCCCCATTTTTTTTCCGGGTGGCAATATTGGTGAACTAGCCATTTATGGCACCGTGAATGACCTGGCTATGTGCGGAGCCGAAGCAAAATATTTGTCCCTCGCATTTATTATTGAAGAAGGTATGACCATGGAATCGTTTTGGATAGTCCTAAACGGGATTAAGAAGGCCATAGACAGGGCCGGCGTTAAAATTGTGACTGGAGACACCAAAGTAGTTGAAAGAGGGAAGGGCGACCAGATTTTCATTAATACATCTGGCATTGGTAATATTCATCCCAAAGCAGCTATTCACCATAATCGGATTGAGGCGGGTGATCAAATCATACTAAGTGGAAATCTTGCACAACATGGTATTGCCATCATGAGCAAGAGGGAAGGTCTAGAATTTGAGACAGATATCGTGAGTGATACTATTAATTTAAACCATACCATTCTTTCTTTAATTGATGCATTAGGTTCGGACATAAAATTCTTGCGTGATCCAACTAGAGGTGGATTGGCATCAGTTTTAAATGAATTGGCAGAAATCAGAAAATTGGGTTTTATTATTGATCAAAATAGTATCCCAATAAATGAACAGGTAGAAGGCGCTTGTGAGATGCTTGGATTAGATCCCTTATATGTTGCAAATGAAGGACTCTTTGTGGCAATTGTAAAGAAAGAATCCGCAAATAAAGCCCTAGAACTTCTTCAAAAAGATGAGAATGGCCTCAATGCAAGAATTATTGGGGAAGTAACAGATGCTCATGCAGGAAAAGTAATGATGAAAAGCCGAATTGGAGGCCACCGGGTTGTGGGTTATTTAACAGGAGAACAGCTTCCGAGGATCTGCTAGATCTATCCTTACCTATTTTAAGAATTAGTCAATTATGCTTATGCTATCATTTGATTGAATAGTGCTATTACAGAATTAAATTATAAATTACTGTTGTAACACCATAAAAAAAACGATATGCCACAGCCTAAACCAAATTTCAAGCCCCATTACGATAATTTTATCGGTGGGCAATTTGTAGCTCCAGTTAACGGAGTATATTTCGAAAATACCAGTCCAATCGACGGTAAAGTCTTTACCCAAGCAGCCAGATCAGGCAAGGAAGATATTGAGCTAGCATTAGACGCTGCTCATAAAGCATTCGCAACATGGAGTAAAACTTCAGCTGCTTATCGCTCATCGATCCTTAACAAGATCGCAGATTGCATGGAAACTAATCTGCAATACCTGGCAACAGTTGAAACAATTGATAACGGAAAACCTATCCGTGAATCAGTAAATGTTGACCTTCCACTTTGTATCGATCACTTCCGCTATTTTGCTGGCGTGATTCGTGCGGAGGAAGGATCTATTTCAGAACATGATGAAACTACCGTAAGCATTGTTTTACATGAACCATTAGGTGTAGTAGGTCAGATTATTCCTTGGAACTTTCCATTGTTGATGGCAGTATGGAAAATTGCTCCAGCACTTGCTGCGGGCTGTTGTGTGGTTGTAAAGCCCGCTGAACAAACACCTACTTCTATTATGTGTTTAATGGAATTGATCAAAGATATTGTTCCTGCTGGTGTGATAAATATTGTAACAGGATTCGGACCAGAAGCTGGAAAACCTCTTGCACAATCACCTCGGATTTCTAAGGTTTCATTTACTGGTGAAACAACTACAGGAAGATTAATCATGCAATATGCTTCAGAAAATCTGATTCCTGTAACTATGGAACTGGGTGGTAAATCTCCAAATATTTTCTTCCCTTCTGTAGCAGATCATGATGATGATTTCTTTGACAAAGCTATTGAAGGTGCGGTATTATTTGCTGTGAATCAGGGTGAAGTCTGCACCTGTCCTTCACGCATTTTAGTACATGAAAGTATTTATGATAAATTCATGAGTAAGGTTATTGAAAGAACAAAAGCAATTAAAGTTGGTAACCCACTTGATGCAGACACCATGATGGGCGCGCAGGCTTCGATTGATCAGTACGAAAAAATTCAATCTTATCTGAAACTAGGAAAAGAAGAAGGTGCTGAATTGCTATGTGGTGGTGATGTGAACAAACTAGAAGGAGATCTTGCCGGTGGATATTATATCCAACCAACACTATTTAAAGGACACAATAAGATGCGCATTTTCCAAGAGGAGATATTCGGACCAGTTGTTTGTGTTACCACTTTCAAAACAACTGAAGAAGCCATTGCCATTGCTAATGACACGCTATACGGATTAGGTGCTGGTGTATGGACAAGAGATGCACATGAATTGTATCAAGTACCAAGAGCCATTCAAGCTGGTCGCGTTTGGGTAAACTGTTATCACGCTTATCCAGCACACGCTCCATTTGGCGGGTATAAAAAATCTGGATTTGGTAGAGAAAACCATAAGATGATGTTGGGCTATTATCGCCAAACAAAAAATATGTTGATTTCTTACAGCAAAACTAAGCTGGGCTTTTTTTAGCGGATAAGCAAGTAATCGTAATCAAATACCGGTAAGGTTTTCTTATCGGTATTTTTATATCTTTAAGAATGACAGCGAGAGTAACCATCAGTCAAGAAGCAAGATCAGTTGTGCAACAATTGAAAGAAAAATTTGGTGAATTGATGTTTCACCAAAGTGGCGGTTGTTGTGACGGATCTCAACCCATGTGTTTTGAAAAGGGCGATTTTATTATAGGAAACAGCGATGTTTGTTTGGGTGAGATTGAGGGCTGTGAATTTTGGATGAATAAAGATCAATTCGAATATTGGAAATATACACAATTGCATATTCATATTACTAAAGGAAGAGGCTCCAGCTTTTCGTTGGAAATACCGATGGGACTGCGTTTCCTGACCCAATCAAAATTATTTACGGAAGATGAACTACAAAATTTAGTTCCTCTAAAAATGCTTGACAATTAGTTATTCAAATTAAGTTGTTGGTATTGCCTTGGTGTAATTCCTTCATGCTGTTTAAACGCTCTAATAAAATAATTGCAATCGTCAAATCCAACTTCATAGGAAACATTCTTGATAAAAATATGTTTATCCTTCAATAATCTTTTTGCGAGTTTAATTCTTTCCAACACAATAAATTCGATGGGGCTAATGCCAAGTTCTGTCTTAAACATTCTATATAATGAAGCGGCACTTACACTAGCCTTTTTGGCTATATCAGGTAAAAATAATTTGCAGTGAATATTCTGTCGGATATAGTTGATAATAAAAGATAAGTGGGGATGGGTTTGATTCAAATCGCCTTCATTCACTTCTTTTAAATTCTGACACTGTGCAATATGTATCAACAATTCCTGTAAGGTCAGATCTGCCAGTACATCTTTATTAATAGAAGTGCTTTGGCAAATATTAATCAGTTTATGAACTGTTAAAGCGAGTTCTGCATTATTGTAAAAGAAGAAATTTCGCTCGTCTAATTTCCAATAATCGTTCCTCCCCTCTTTGGGATATTTCTCATTCAATAACTGTAAAGTATCTAAGATCTTTTTATTGTCAATAGCAAGAGCCAAACACTGGGTTGGATTTTCTAGGGCTGCTTCTGGAAAATCAATTTTCATTTCAACATTTGCAGGCACAATCAATGATTCTCCAGGCAAATAATCAAAACCAGGCTGATCAAATAAGCGCATTATTTTTTTGCCACGCAACATACTAGTAACCACTAAATCATTGAAACGAAGGGAAACTAATTCAGATTGTTGGTAGGTTTCAAAAAGGTTGAGTTCGCAGTTTTCTAAATTATAAATAGTCCGATTTTCTACTAAGGTTTTCAGGGAAAACGCATGAGTTAATTTTGGGGTAATTGGCACTATTTTATTAGGTAACATACTGCAACAACAACTTTCGCAAGGTTTACAATGGTGTTTTACCTTTTAAAGATATCTTATTCTACCAAACCGCTAATTGGTAAGTTTTCGTTAGAATCAATGCTATAATCGATATCCGCTAGTCCAAAACCAAATAAACTTAAAAATTCGCTTTTATAACCCTGCAAATCTCCAATTGAAGGAAGGGTTTCTGTGCTTGCTAGTGGCCATAGTTCTGAGACCTGACTTTGAACAGATTCTAGCATCTCCCAATCATCAATCCTTATTCTTCCCTTTTCATCAACTGGAATTTCTTTTGATGTATATAAACGATCTTTAAAAAGTCTTTGAATTTGCTCAATACAACCCTCATGATTGCCATCTTTTTTCATCACTTTATAAAGCAACGAAATATACAATGGAATCACTGGAATTGCAGAGCTTGCCTGCGTAACGAGTGCTTTATTAACAGACACATAAGCATTGCCACCAGTAGGTTTCAATTTATCTGCAATCTTGAAAGCTGTTGCTTCTAAATGGTCTTTTGCTCTTCCAATTGTTCCTTTGCGGTAAACAGCTTCTGTTAAAGATGGTCCGATATAAGAATAAGCTAGGGTCAAAGCATTTGGTGCCAGAGCGTCTGCGGCTTTCATCGCATCGATCCACATTTCCCAATCTTCACCACCCATCACGGCAACTGTATTTGCAATATCTTCCTCAGTACAAGGCTCAATTGAAATTGTAGAAACAATTCCCGTATGAAAATCAACTGTTTTATTGGTGTAAGTATCTGCTATCGGCTTTAAAACTGAACGATGCAATACGCCAGTAACAGGATGCATACGAACAGGTGAGGCCAAACTATAAATAACCAAATCAATTTTTCCTAAGTCCCTCTTAATAAGTTCAATGGTTCTTGTTTTGATCTCATTAGAAAAAGCATCTCCATTGATACTTTTAGCATATAAGCCAGCTGCTTCGGCGTGCTTCTGAAAAGCCGCGCTATTATACCATCCTGGCGTTGCCGTTTTGCCCTCTGCAGGAGGTTTCTCGAAGAAAACGCCAATAGTTGCGGCGTTTGATCCAAAAGCAGCTGTAATTCTTGATGCAAGGCCAAAACCAGTAGACGCTCCAATAACAAGTACTTTTTTTGGTCCCTCGATAGGTCCTTTCGATTTTACATACTCTATTTGATTGACCACGTTTTTCTCACAACCTTCTGGATGAGCTGTCAAACAAATAAATCCACGCATTCGGGGCTCTATAACCATAAATTATTATTCGTCTAAACTTTAAAAAAAAGGGCTAATTGAATCAGTAATTAACTAGTCAACCGCCTGTTTATTTTGAATTACCCGAGCAAAAGTAGCAGAAATTAGTGAACTGCGGTAACATTCACTTTTTGAATTCCTGCTAAGTGCAATTCTATATGTCGATCGTGTGCTTTATTGGCATATTCACTGATAATTTCTAAAATATCATAATCCACAAAATTCGAATCGGTACCATCAATTGTTAAACTGCTATATTCAGGAATTTGATCGAGCGCTTTTCTGAGTTTTACTTTATTCAAAAAAGTAACATTACTATTTAGTTTGATCGTAAAATACTCCGTTTCGTGTTTTTTAATTGTTGTGATCAGGTATTCAGTTTTAAAATTATTGAGAATGATATAGTAAATAGAAATAAGTAATCCAATGCAAACTCCCACTAATAGATCTGTCATCAAAATAACCAGAATGGTAATTACAAATGGAATAAATTGTTTCCTTCCTAAGCTCCACATATTTCTATAGAGTTTGGGCTTAGTAAGGTTATATCCAGTAATTAATAAAATAGCAGCAAGTGATGCATAGGGGATCTTATTCAATATAAATGGAACAAATAAAACTGCTATTAGCAAAAACAATCCATGTGTAAAGGCAGACAATTTAGTACGTCCTCCAGCATCCACATTTGCAGCACCGCGTACAACAACAGAGGTCATAGGAATGGCCCCTAATAGTCCGCATAGAATATTTCCCAATCCTTGCGCAATTAACTCTTTATTTACTGGCGTAATTCTATTTCGTTTATCTAGTTTATCAACCGCTTCAACACAGAGTAAAGTTTCCAATGTTGCCAGCAACCCTATAATTAATCCATCTTTCCAAATTTCTTCATTTGAAAATATTTTAGAAAAGGAAGGAAAAGAAATACTTCCAAAAATATTGGGGGGAATATTTACTAACTGCGTTGACAACAAGGGCGACCCAAAATAAGTTGTTGAAAATAAAAAATTAAGCAAAATCCCTATTACTACAACCAATAGTGGAGCAGGTATAATTTTGAATTTAGCAGCAAATGGTAGTTGCATTAAAATCATAATCAATAGAGAAACAATTGCGACAATTATCACATTGCTTGCGATGTGATCTCTAAAATTTGAAAAATTGCCTAATATATGTTCTCTAGAAAACAATTTTAAAAATCCGCTCGTCCAAAAATCTGGCTGATCATACCCTAGTGCTAATGGAATTTGTTTAGAGATCAATATAATTCCTATTGCAGCAAGCATCCCTTTAATTACAGAAGAGGGAAAATAATTTGCAATTACTCCAAGCCTCAAAATCCCCAAGACTAATTGGAATAAACCCGCGATCATAACCGACAATAAAAACAGTTTAAAATCGCCTAAAGAAATAATTGAGGCCGCAACAATTGTTGTCAACCCTGCTGCAGGCCCAGAAACGCCTAATTGAGAACCGCTGATTAATGAGACAACAAGTCCCCCAATAATGCCTGACAATAGTCCTGCGTATAAAGGAGCCCCCGAGGCCAGAGCAATACCCAAGCAAAGAGGCAATGCAACAAGAAACACAGAAAGTCCCGCTGGAAGGTCGTGTTTCATCCAAATTAGTCGATAATAGTTTATTCTTCGCTTCATATATCAGATACAAAGATATTTAAATCAAATGCGGTCTGTTCTAACAATTGCTAGTTGTGTGAAAGATGTAACTATCTTATATTTTGTCTTTCAACTGTTGCATATGTTCCAAGATCTGCAAAATCATTTCATTCTGATTTTCTAAATGTTTCAGAATTATTTCGATTTCGTTTTCCGATTTTATATTAACTGCAAAATCTTCTTCAGCCCTTATTTCTGAATGGCGCGACTGCAGGTTCTGTCCCACCATGATCAACGGCATTAAAAATATTTGAATCATATTTGAGATGAATAGCCACAATACAAAGGCAGGATAAGGATCGAAGCGCCAGTGAGAAGGCGCTAATGTATTCCAACTTAGCCATCCGATTGTCCAAAAAAATATTATCCCAAAGAATCCCATACTGCCCACATGCTCAGTGATCCATAAAGCAAGTTTATTTGTTTTTGTAAGGCGTTTGCGATGATTTGAGTTTACATTTCGAATGGGCCTATTTGTTTTAATCAATTCTTCAAAAGAAGGTACATCGTTATGTTTCATATCCTTTTATTTACAATCAAACATGTTTTTTCAACCAACTAATTTTCCTGCCTACAATTAATTTGAAAACCAAATGATCTGTGGCATTTGTGAGGCCGAAACCGGGACCAAAATTAACCTCCCATTTGGGATCAAGATATAGATCTGCAACTGCAAATATAGCATGGTTCTGTTGAGGCAATTTTTCGAATTGATTCAACGGACCTAAGTCGCCATAATATTCTAATCCAGCACTAAATCTAGCATTTACACTATAGCTCGATTTGATATTTGGTGCAAAGGCTGGCGTATTATTGATATCAATTCCCTGAAAAGCAAATCCTAATACTGGATTAAAGCAAAAATAAAACTTGCCAATAGTTTTATCAATGATCGGTCTCAGTTCCATACCAAATGTTTCAGGTGCATATTCCTGATTCTGCCAACCGATTTCGGCTGAGAGACCTAATCCAACGGGTAGATTCCATTTTTCAGGTGCCGCAATTCGGGGTCTGAAATGACTACCAATAATTCTCCACCCATGATTAGGCGTATAGTTGGTAAACAAATAAAAACCTAATTCGAAATTATCAGTAATACCATGTGTTATTTCAACAGTTTCATGAATCGAATGATTTGAAGGAAGCACCCCATTTATCAAATCCATATTACCATTTAAAGTATAATTACTATGCAACTCAAACATAGTTTGTCCCTTTGTCATGGTCGACGAACCATATACTTGGATCTCATAGTTTTCCTGAGCATGGAGCGTTATAAAAGTTAAACAACATAAAACTACAAGGAGTGACTTCATTTCTTTTTTTTCTTTGTGGGTTCTTTGGGTATTTTTTTATTTTATTTTATTTTTGTCATCAAATCTTTCATTGCATAAAAACCTAAGTGGTTTTTAAAATTTAGTGGTATTGTATTAATTATTTAGCTGGAGTAATGATAATATTTCTGTACTCAATTGGGCCATGATCGCCTTGAATATAAATGGGTCCGGCTTCCCCTTCTTTGCTATCCAATGCACCTCCTGTAATTCCTGGAATTACTGTATTACTAATCACAGTTTTTCCATTGGCAATTACGGTAACAGTTCTACCTACTAACGTAATATCGTATGTCTGCCATTCTCCCGGATCCTTTGCTGCCATTTGGTTTGGGGGCAAGAAGCCATATATCGCACTGAACTGATCATTCCATGGAAATACGCCTTTACTATCTACAATTTGTACTTCATAGCGACCACGCAAATAAACTCCGCTATTACTGCCCTTGGGATATTTAAACTCAACATGCAATTTGAAATCGTTGAATGTGTTATTTGAAATTAAATTCGAACCTGATTTAGCACTTGTTAAAACACCCTCCTTTACAGTCCACTGATTGTTCCCTTCTGCATGCCACTGGTTCATATCTGATTTACCAATCAACGCAATCGGGGTTCCCCACACAGGATCAGCAGTTCTATCCAATAATGGAGCACGAGATCCAGAAAAACTATATTTTTTTCCATCAGTGTAAGTCATCGTTCCTACAATCATACCCGCAGTAATTTCTCCTTCAAAATCCATATTTGCATTTCCAGGTTCCCATTGTGGCGGAATAGAAAAACTAAAATGATTCCCGCTGATTTTAACTTCTGCAACTGGTCTTGCACTGCCAAATGCATAAACAAATCTTCCGATCAAGGTACGGGTACCTGAATGTTGTACTTCTAACCATGAAGGAAGTTGTTTGCCATCTTTAGCAATCACTAGATCCCACCTTCCTTCAAGAGGGGAACCTTCAAATTTTGCATGAACAGAATTCACAAAAAGAAAAGCTGTTGCACACACTAAAAATTTAAGAACCAGCATATTTTTCATAACTATTTTTTTGAGGCTTTAAGGAAATTCAATTTAATAAATTTAATTTTCTTCCACATATTTTTTAAAATTATCGAGAATGGACTGCCATCCCCCTTTCTGCATTTCAATTGGGTTTTCATTTTCAGGTTCAAAAGTTTCAATGATCTTGGTATCATCGCCCACTGAAATGAAAGTAATAGTTGCTTTTCTACCATCCCCCATTGTATAACTAAGCAATTGGTTTTCTTTTATTGTATCATATACACCCCAAAAATCGAAACTGGAACTACCATCTTTTGCGGCCATTATATAGGAAAACTTGCCACCCACCTGCAAATCATTTTCTGCCTTAGGCGTATGCCAATCTGGGGAAGCATTGTTCCAATGCACTACATGTTCTGGATCAGTAAAATACTGCCAAACGACTTCAACAGGAGCAAGTATGGCGGCTTCAACTATTATTGTATTAGAATTCGACATAATGATTATTGATATCCCTCTTTTCGATTTAATAATATATTTACTGCCTTCCAGGAAGGATCATTAGAATCACTCTCGTTCTTCCAGAATGCTTTGCGCAATTAACAGATCAACAGGTCGCGTAATTTTTATATTGCTGTATTCGCCTTGTATCAAATAAACAGGAAACCCAGAAGCTTCTAACACTGTTGCTTCATCTGTAAATGCTGGGTCATAGTCAACCTGAAAGGCGGGTAAAAGCAGATCAGTACGAAAGGTTTGTGGAGTTTGAATGATCCTAACATTATTTCTATCAGCCACTACATTACTACTTCCCTCGATCATTCGAATGCTATCAGTTGCAGCAACAGCAGGTATTGCATTACCTTTTTCTACCGCTTGCTGATAACATCGTTGGATTAAATCAATAGAAATCAAGCAACGTACTGCATCATGAACAAACACGATTCCTTTTTTATGAATCACAGATAATCCGTTTTTCACTGAATCAAAACGCGTAGCACCACCTGCAATTATTTGTACTCTCTCTCGATCCATCAATTGGGGAAGTATTTCGATGCCCAACCCAATAAATTCTGCAGGTAATACTAGAATAATTTGGAGATCATCGTATGCCTTTAAGAACTGTTGAAGTGTATGCCAAAGAATGGGTTTGTTTTTTAAAAGAAGGAACTGCTTAGGTTTGGTTGCACCCATACGGGAGCCAGTTCCACCAGCAACTATTACTGCATATTTACGCAAAGCATTTTCCATTCAGCATAGTTTATTTCAATAACAACTCACACTCATTTAAAAACAAACTTTTATTAATGGCAGCCGTACCTACTTCTTCACAAACCAAACCACCGGCAATATTCGCCATATCAGCCGCAAGATGCATGTTTTTTGTTGCCGCATATACCAATGAGGCAACTGCTATTACGGTATCTCCCGCACCACTCACATCAGCAATATTACGAACATGGGTAGGGATCAAACGCGCATCGTTTTCCATTTGATAAAACACACCCTTCTCCGATAAAGTAATAAAAGAGATTTTATGATTCAATGCTTTTTGCAAAGCAAGGTGCATGGTATTGAGTGTACTTAAATCTATTTGATCAATCAACAAATTTAATCCCTCTTTTACTTCCTTTAAATTGGGTTTAAAAATGTCGACGCCTCTAAATGCTAGAAAGTTTTTACGTTTCGGATCAACTGTAGTTACTACATTAAACTGCTTACAAAGCGCAATCAATTTTGAGATGAGACTTTCTGTTAATAATCCCTTGTTATAATCTTCAAAAATTAAAACGTCAGGTTTATCAGTTTCAAAATAAAGTTGAATGGAATTGAATAAACTGTTCTCTAGTTCCTCGGATATATCGTGCGTATTTTCAGCATCTAACCGCATCATTTGTTGATTGCGGCTCATGATACGCGTCTTATTGGTGGTGATGCGTTTATTGGTATTCACAAAATACTGGGTATTGATATGATGGCCATTTAATAATGCTGTCAAAGACCTACCATCTTCATCATCCCCAATCACAGAAATGATGGTTGTTTGAGCGCCAAGAGAAGCCGTATTTAAAGCCACATTTGCGGCACCTCCTACCCTTTGTTCTTTTCTATCTAGCGATACCACAGGCACGGGTGCTTCGGGCGAAATTCGCTCTGTATGCCCCCACCAATAGGTATCGAGCATCACATCCCCAATAATCGCCACTTTCAAATCATTGAATTGCTGAAAGAGAACTTTAAAATCTATTGCCGACATGCTATGTTGATCTTTTTTGATTATTAACAGCTATATAATAAAGCGGCACACCCAACGCAGTGATTCCTAACCCCCATAAAGAATAAGTAGGTGAAGCCCAAACTAGTCCCATGCAAAACAGTGTTCCCATTATGATATAGATCAAAGGTAATACGGGATATCCAAATGCCTTATATGGTCTTTCTGCGTTTGGCAATTTTTTACGCAGTATGAAAATTCCGATGATCGTTAAGATATAAAAGATCACAACCACAAATGATACCATCGTTAAGAGGTCGCCATACTTCCCACTCAAACACAATAAAGATGCAACCACACACTGGATCCAAAGTGCATATTCTGGTACAGCGTTTTTATTTAATTCTCCTGTCTTCTTAAAAAATAATCCATCTTTTGCCATGGTATAATACACTCTTGCACCAGCAAGGATCAGACCATTATTACATCCAAAAGTGGAGATCATGATCATCACCGCAATTACAATGGTACCAGCATTCCCGAATATGGCATTTGCAGCTGCCACAGCAACCCGATCATTTTCGGCATAAGCAATCTGTTGCAAAGGCAATACGTTCAAATACATGAGATTGGCTGTCACATAGATCAGGGTAACAATCCCAGTCCCGAAAAACAAACTCAGTCCAATATTTCTTTGCGGATTTTTAATTTCACCCGCAATGAATGTGACGTTGTTCCAACTATCACTACTAAAAATAGAACCAACCATTGCAGCAGAGATCGCTCCAATCAAAACTGCGCCAGATATGGGTTGCCAACTAGTTGGTTGTAAAACTCCGGCAGCATTTTTAGCGCCAAGATCTTGCATGGAAGTAAAGGCATTATGCCAGTTTTCGGACCAAAAGCTTTGCTTTGCTAAAAGAAATCCAAATATGATCAATCCGAACAAAGAAACGAGTTTGGTAACAGTGAAAGTTGATTGAATAATTTTTCCGCCTTTCACTCCCCTGGTATTACTATAGGTCAAAAACACGATGAGCGCAATTGCGAGAACCTGAGCCGCAGATATTTTTAAAAATCCAAGGTCTAATAAAATATTCCCTTCTCCCACCGCAGGGATCAAATAGGCAGTGAATCTTGCGAAGGCCACCCCAACGGCAGCAATAGTTGCAGTTTGAATCACAGAGAAAAAGCTCCATCCAAAGAGGAAGCCAACCAAGGGATTATAAGCTTCTTTTAAATACACGTATTGCCCTCCCGCTTTCGGGTACATGGCACTTAGTTCTCCATAACTTACAGCTGCAGTGATGGTCATAAATCCTGTTATTAACCAAACAAGTATTAACCATCCGGCACTACCTACATTTCTTGTGATGTCTGCACTAACGATAAATATACCAGAACCAATCATACCACCTGCAACGATCATGGTAGCATCAAATAGTCCTAAAGTCGGTTTGAATTGGGCGTTTGTACTCATAAAAAAATCCCGCTTTGTTTATCGGGATTTGAAGATAATAAATATGATTGAAGTTCTTACTTCTTCTTATACTGACTATTCAAGCCAGCAATCAAGTCGTTTGTAATATTGTATGCAGTATCTTTTAAGTAAACAAGATCAGGTGCATTTGTCATAATATATGAGAAACCCTTGTCCTTATTGTAATCTTTCAAGTAATCTTCAATTTTTCTCTTTACTTCTTGCAAGCGTTTGAAACTTTCGTTTTGCAAATCTTGATTCAACATCTGCTCTTTATTCTGGAAAGTTTTTTCCATTTGCATCAACTCCTGTTGTTTACCTGCTAATTCAGCCTGACTCATACTTTGTGCTGATTTTTGCAAATCTTGGTATTTAGCGGCAAAAGTGTTTTTCATTTCTGCTAACTGGCGACCATTGTCTTGTTCCTTACCACGTAAAGTATTACGAACTTCTTTAAAATATTCGTAATGGTTTTCAATAGAATCCATTTCGAAATAACCAATCTTAAAATTACCGGAAGCTACCGCACTATTAGAAGTAGTTGCAGATACCGTTGATTTTTTAGAAGAAAAATGCAAGTAAAATAAAATGGCTATTGCTGTAGCCAAAGTAGCATTTATAATAAGTGACGAATTTTTCATGAACCAGATTTTTTAAATAAATGAGGTGAGTCAAAACTTTACTACCCAATCAAAATAAAAGTAGGAAGTTTTTACACTTCCTACTTTCTTAGTTTATTTATTAACAGAACTATCGCTTATTCTTCCTCATCAAAGCTCATCGCTTCGCGGGTTGTAGCCAATACTTCATATTCTTCCTTGCTACCTACAATCATGTTCTCGAACTCTTTTTGTCCAGAACCAGCAGGAATTAAGTGACCAGTGATTACGTTCTCTTTCAATCCTAGCATTAAGTCTGTCTTACCTTGAATAGCAGCCTGACTCAACACTTTAGTTGTTTCCTGGAATGATGCAGCTGAGATCCAGCTTTGTACACCCAGAGAAGCTTTCGTAATACCCAACAGGACTGGAGTTGCGGTAGCAGGTTTTGCATCGCGCACTTCAACCAGTTTTCTGTCGCTTCTACGAAGGATAGAGTTTTCTTCACGGAATTCACGAACTGTAACGATCTGACCAGCTTTGAATTTGGTGCTCTCGCCTGATTCGGTTACTACTTTCTTATCGTAGATACGGTCGTTCTCTTCGATAAAGTCGAAGCGATCTTCCAAGTCTTCCTCTAAGAATTTAGTATCACCAGCATCAACGATCTCAACCTTCTTCATCATCTGACGAACAATTACCTCAACGTGTTTATCATTGATCTTCACACCTTGTAAACGGTATACCTCTTGGATCTCGTTTACAACGTATTCTTGTACTGCAAATGGTCCCTTGATAGTTAAGATATCTGCAGGAGCGATTTGCCCGTCAGACATTGGAGTACCAGCTTTTACGAAGTCACCATCTTGCACCAAGATCTGGCGAGTCAATGGAACTAAGTATTTCTTCACCATTCCGTCTCTCGACTCAACGATGATTTCGCGGTTACCACGTTTAACATTACCAAATGCAACCACACCATCAATCTCACAAACAATCGCAGGGTTACCCGGATTACGTGCTTCGAACAATTCAGTTACACGAGGAAGACCTCCAGTGATATCTCTTAATTTACCCAATACACGTGGGATTTTCACCAACACCTGTCCGGCTTTAACATCATCACCTTCTTCAACTCCGATATGGGATCCAACTGGTAAGTTATAGTGCTTGGTTTCTTTGCCGCCTTCTACAACAATTGTTGGGATCTTAGTTTTATCTTTTGTTTCGATAACTACTTTCTCTCTGTGACCCGTTTGCTCATCTGCTTCATCGCGGTAAGTAACACCATCAATTACATCAGAGAACTTAATGACTCCATTAACTTCAGCAACGATAACGTTGTTGAATGGATCCCAAGTACAGATCGTATCTCCTTTCTTAACAACCTGTCCGTCTTTCACGTTCAGCGTTGCACCGTAAGGAACGTTATTAGTAATCATCAAGCGATCGTTCTTCACGTCCATGATACGAACCTCACCGGTACGACCAATAACGATACGAATTTTGTTTCCATCGTTGTTAAGTGCATCTACCGTTCTCAAACCATCGAATTGAATAGTACCATCAAACTTAGCGTTCAAGGTAGATTCGATATTAGAAGAACCGGCAACCCCACCCACGTGGAAAGTACGTAATGTTAACTGTGTACCAGGCTCACCAATTGATTGTGCAGCGATGATACCAACAGCATCACCACGTTGCGCAATATATCCAGTGGCTAAGTTCTTACCATAACATTTTACACAAACACCGCGTTTAGCTTCGCATGTTAATACAGAACGAATCTCAACAGTTTCAATACCGCTGTCTTCGATTTGTCTAGCTACTTCATGTGAAATTTCTTCACCTGCAAGAATGATTAATTCTTCGGTAACAGGATGGTAAACATTATGCAAAGAGGTACGTCCTTCAATTCTATCTGATAGTGGTTCAATTACATCTTCATTATCTTTCAATGCTGAAGTTGCATTTCCACGTAAAGTACCGCAATCATCATCTGCAATTACAACGTCTTGTGAAACGTCAACCAAACGACGAGTCAAATAACCCGCATCAGCTGTTTTCAAAGCCGTATCCGCAAGACCTTTACGAGCACCGTGTGTAGAGATAAAGTAATCAAGTACGTTTAGTCCGCCTTTAAAGTTCGACAAAATCGGGTTTTCAATTACCTCAGATCCTGAGCTACCACTCTTACGAGGTTTAGCCATCAATCCACGAATACCTACCAGCTGTTTAACCTGTGTTTTACTACCACGGGCTCCGGAATCCAACATCATGTAAACTGAGTTGAATCCTTGTTTATCAGTAGCCATTTCTTTAATCAGGGTTTCTGTGATACGTGTATCTACACGGCTCCAGATATCGATCACCTGATTATAACGTTCGTTATTGGTGATCAATCCCATATTATAGTTTTCCCAAACTTCGTCCACTTCTAATTTCGCATTATCCAATAACTGATCACGTAAATCTGGAACGATCAAGTCATTTACACTGAAGCTCAATCCACCGCGGAATGCCATACGGAATCCAAGTGTTTTGATATCATCCAAGAACTTCGCAGTTTTTGGAACGTCGGTGATCTTGATGATGTCTCCAATGATTTCACGAAGATTTTTCTTGGTTAACAATGCATTGATGAATCCAACTTCAACTGGAACATTCTGATTAAATAAGCAGCGACCAACAGTTGTTTCAATCAATTTCAAGCTTAGTTTACCATTCTCGCGCACCATTGTTTTTACACGAATGTTTGCATGTAGGTCTACTACTCTTTCATTGTATGCGATAACCACTTCATCAATATTATAAAAAGCCATACCCTGACCTTTTATAACTTCATTGTCCATGGTTTTCTTACCCTTAGTCATATAATACAGACCCAATACCATGTCCTGAGAAGGAAGGGTGATTGGCGTACCATTTTGCGGGTTCAAAATGTTGTGAGAAGACAACATCAATAACTGGGCTTCCAAAATTGATGCATTGCTCAAAGGCACGTGCACCGCCATCTGGTCACCATCGAAATCGGCGTTGAACG
>CAIJLK010000226.1 GCA_903821465.1 uncultured Bacteroidota bacterium
AGAAGAATCGTTGTTCATACTTGTATCAATTTCTTAAAGAAGTATAAGAAATTCAACGAAAGTGTTGATTTGGATTATGCAAGTTATTTACAAGTAAAAGAAGAAACGGTTCCATCTATCATGCAGGCGCGCCAAATTATTGAATGTATTCGATTGTTGCCATTAGGTTATCGAACGGTTTTGAACTTGTATGCACTGGAAGGTTATAGCCATAAAGAGATTGGGAACATGTTGGATATTGAAGAAAGTACCAGCAGAAGCCAATACACCAGAGCAAAAACAATGCTCGAACATATATTGATAAGAAAACAAATCATTGAAAGGCCAAAAGAAGAATTTAGTTTATTGGCTGGTTTGAAAAAATAGTTGTTGCTGCTGCTGTATGGATAACAATAGGTACCAAGACGAACTCGAAGATTTCCTTCAGGATGAGACCAAAGATCATCGGATGTACCCTTCTGACCAGATCTGGAGGAATATACAAACCGAAGTTCATGGTCCACAGTCCTGGCCTGCACTAAGCTTTATTTCTCTATTTATTATTTCTGCACTTACGGTAGCAACTTTAGTCAACAATCACCCTGCAGAAAAATCTGGCAAATTAGCGATCCTAAAAAATCTGACTATCAAAAAACCGGTTCTTGCAACAGAACAAACAGTAAATACTGCATTCAATGCAATTTCAACTGAACAGGTTACTGCTACCACTATTGCGCAAGTTGAACAACAACTCTTACAAGATCAGGTGGCCAGCTTAAAAATAGAAGCACCGGTTATTCCAATGCGCTTCTTAAAAGCAGATGAATTAGTTGCGATCTCTGAAAAGGCCTTGAAAGAAATTCAATTGCCTACCAAGCCTTCGTTTATTTACGAATCTACCCCTTTACAAACACCATCAGAAATAGTTGTATCACAGGTCTCAGATGACAAATCGAATGTCTTGATAGATATGCCAGAGGTCACCGTAACAACAGCTAAAACAGAAATTAAAAACGAATCTGCCGAACAAATTGCTGATGAGAAATTGGTGGCAGAAAAATTTGCTGCAAAACAAAAAATCGAAGCTAGTTCAGCTGATGAATATTTGAAAGAATTTACGTACAAACCAGTAACAACTATTCGTGCTAAGAATTCAAAATTTGGTTTTGGTTTTTTTGTTACTCCCTCTACCAGTTATCGTAAATTATCTGATGAAAAGGCAAAAGAATTATTGGGTGCTGCCCCAGCCACTGCACCAGTTGGTTTAAACTATACTTCCAATATCAACGAGATTGTACGTCATAAGCCAGCCGTTGGTCTAGAACTTGGATTTGCAGTGCTATATAATATGACCAATCGTATTAAATTCAAAACAGGTATTCAATTTAATATTCGTCAATATTATATCGAAACATTCCAATCAGTTGCCGACATGACTACTATTTCATTAGTGAACAATAACGGCGTTGAGAATATGAACGTCGTGTCGCTATATAATAATAATACAGGATATCGCAATGCCGAACTAGATAATAAAATGTATCAGGTTTCCATTCCAATTGGTTTCCAATATGACATAATCAAAGGAACACATTTGGGTGTAACTGCTGAGGCTTCCATTCAGCCAACATTTACTTTAAACAAATCATTGTATTTGCTATCAACAGATTATAGGCACTATGCAGATGGCAATAGCCTCATGCGTAAGTGGAATATCAATAGCTCATTTGGCATTAATCTGACCTACAAAACTGGTGTATATCAGTGGTTCTTAGGTCCACAGGCTAGATTCCAGCACCTGCCTACTTATTCAAATAAATATCCCATCACAGAATACTTGATGGATTACGGCATCCGCTTGGGCTTTATCAAACAAATCAAATAGCACACATCATTTTGTTAAAGCAGTGCATTCATTTATTTATAATGATGCTACTTAGTTGCTTTTGAATAATTTTGGCTATGCAAAAATGTAGCGTTTTATTGTTACTCGTATTTATTTTGATATCATGTCAAAATAAAAAAGCAGTTAAAACTGGGAAGACTAGTGCTGATTCAACCAAGTATTATGCGCTAAGCGGATTTTTTAATCAGCAGATTGTGGATGTTGATCTGCACGCATATGATATGTATTTGATCAAAAAATTGAATGGTAAAAAAGATTCCATGGCGATTGATAAAGAAATTTTCAAAACCTATGCTGCTACTTTTTTACAAAAAGATATCAGCGCACCAGAAATGCGCGATAGGTTTTCTGAAACCGTATTCCACGATTTAAGTACCAAGAGTTATACTTTGAATTATAGAGCAAAGTCGGTTTCAGAACCTATCCAAAATATTGATATTTTATTGGACGAAAATACCAATATTGTGAAGCGTGTTTTTATTAGAACTGAGATCAATCATAACGATACTAGTATTGTTGAACAGTGCAACTGGAAGGCTGACAAAAGTTTTCAGATCAATCGTTTCTCAAAAACAGTTGGTGGCTATACATCAAACGAGTTCAACTATATTAATTGGAATGATCGAAAAAAATGATAGTATAGGATGACTGCAAACGAATTTCAAAAACTGGCCCATACCATTCCTACTGCTCCGGGTATTTATAAATACTACGATGATAATGATGCGTTGTTATATGTAGGCAAGGCAAAAGACCTGCGTAAAAGGGTTAGCTCATATTTCTCTAAGACCTTTACTACCTACAAAACACATGAACTGGTATTGCGTATCAGAAAGATCCAATTTACGATTGTAGATTCTGAACAGGATGCTTTTTTATTGGAGAATTCTCTGATCAAAGAATACCAGCCTAAATACAATATCAATTTAAAGGACGATAAAACTTATCCCTTTATTGTAATTAAGAAAGAACCCTATCCTAGAATATTTCTCACAAGAAATAAAGTGAATGATGGCTCTGAATACCTCGGACCATTTACATCCACTGGCAATGTGCGTGAGTTGATTTCTTTTATCAGACAGTATATCCCACTCAGAACTTGTAAACTGCCCCTAACGGAGGCAAATATTCAAAAAGGAAAATTTAAAGTTTGCCTCGAATACCATCTGGGAAATTGTAAAGCACCTTGCGAGGGTTTGCAACAGGCAGCTGACTATGCAGAAGGACTCCAGCAAGTGCGCAATATGCTAAAGGGGAATCTTAACTCGGTAATAAATCATTTTAAAAAAGAAATGCAGGTTGCCGCTCTCGATATGGCTTTTGAAAAAGCAGAGCAGATCCGAAAAAAAATTGAGCACTTAGAAAACTATGAAGCCAAATCAGTTATCGTAAGCAAACACTTGAATAATCTGGATGTATTTTCCATAGTGAGAGAAGCACAGTGGGGTTATGTGAATTATTTAATGGTACAGAATGGTACCATTGTACAAACACATACAGTACCACTGGAGACCAAGTTGGAAGAAACAGATGAAGAAGTATTGGCGTTCGCTGTGGCCAATTTGCGTAATACTTTTAATAGTTTATCAAATGAGATCGTTGTACCTATCGCTATTGAATATCCAGACCCTTCAATCACTATTACCATTCCAAAAGCGGGGGATAAAAAGAAACTGCTCGAACTCTCTGAAAAGAATGTCTATTATTTCAAAGAATCACTACATAGAAAACAGTTATTGCATTTAGAAGGGAAGTCCGATATGGAAAAGAAAAAAGTCTTGTACGAATTACAAGATTATTTGCAACTCGCTGAATTACCCACACATATCGAATGTTTTGATAATAGTAATTTTCAGGGCAGCTTTCCTGTTTCAGCAATGGTCTATTTTAAAGATGGAATGCCTAGTAATAAAGACTACCGACACTATAATGTAAAAACTGTTGTGGGTATCAATGATTTTGCAACTATGACAGAAGTGGTTTACAGGCGATATAAGCGTGTGTTAGAAGAATCCCTTCCAATTCCTCAACTCATTATTATTGATGGGGGCAAGGGGCAGCTAAGTGCCGCAATGGAGAGTATTCATCAATTAGGTCTGTATGGCAAAACAACTGTGGTAGGTTTAGCAAAGAATGAAGAGGAAATATTTTTCCCTGGGGATACTAGCTCTATAAAATTACCTTGGAATAGTGATAGTTTAAAACTTGTTAGAAGGATCAGAGATGAAGTGCATCGATTCGGAATTACTTTTCATCGCAACCAACGTTCAAAAGGAAGTTTCAAAAATGAATTGGAAACGATCGATGGAATTGGAAAACAAACAGCCGAACAATTATTGAAACAATTCAAATCTGTAAAGAATGTAAAGGAGCAATCCCTTGATCAGTTAATTACTATAATTGGAAAGCAAAAAGCCAGTTTTGTATACCAGTTTTTTCATCCTACTGAGTAAAAGGCATAAAAAAGGGGCCAGGATGAACATCCAGCCCCGTTTTAAAATCCAATATCCTATGAAAAACCACTAACAAGTTAAGTAATTTATTGAATTAAACAAAGCGAAACCACTCAAAAAACAGCATTATTTTAGTTATTTTCCTAAAAAAAAGAGGCAGTTATGCCTCTTTTTTAATTTTATATGCGTTTTTGCGCATTACTGACAAGACTCATATTTAAATTTTTTGTATCCAAAGGCTACCTGGTCTACTCTTAAAAAATAATGGAGCTTTCTCTTTTAAATCATCACTATACTTCATTTGAACATAATCAGAAAAGAAAAGAATTTTAAAAGCACTATTGAATAATAAAAAATTATGCACACTATAAATTTCATTCCAATTTAATCTAGTGTTAAATAACCATTCCTTTGGATATTCAAAGGGATAAAAAATATCATGAATATGAACAACTACTCCCTTGTTTAAATTTGGCAATATATCAGTCATTAAATAATTAACATCACTACCAGTTTTAGAAACATGTGAATTGTCTATCAGGAGAATATCGTTTTCTTTTAATTCACGAAATGTTTCAATAGAAGTATTTTGAACAATATCTTTTATTATAGTAGTTGTCTTATAATCTTCATCTTTTAATAAAGCGGTAAGTCGATCTTGTGGATTGGGATCAATAAAAGTTAATTCAATTGGATACTTGAGAAATTCATCTTTTGTATCTAAAATCAGAGCAGAAGAAAATCCGGAACCTACTTCAATTAATTTTCTTGGCTTCAATTTATTAAGCATCATAAATAAAACCAGTCCATCAGCATGAACGTATGTTTTATTATCGAAGTAATATCTATGATTTTCAGTTTTATTTTCTGTAAATGGGATTTCTTTACTGTACTCTATTAATGATTCGAAAAATAATTTTTGCTCATTATCATTAAAGTCTATTCCATTTAAGCTCCTTTCCGTTTCCCAAATATTTTTCTGCCTTTTTTCTAGATCTGATAAATCTACTACAGGTGAATAATAATGACCCGGCCTGTGATTTGAATTTTTTCTATAAAAATATGCATACCTCAAATAAGGTATTATGCTTAAAATATTTTTCATTACAACTTTTTAAATAATTATTATTTTAAATTCATTGCTATAAATATATTCATGAATTTGAAAGTTTTTCATAACAGAAAAAACCCACAATAAATGTGGGTTTTAATTAATATTTTAAGTTGTTTTCAATTAGTATGCCCAAAGATCTTGTTCGTAATTGAAAATCTTTTCTTTAATATTTTGGCCTTCTAATAATCTTAACAATGGATCCTTTATCAACCCATTAAGGTATTTATCGCCGGGATTATTAATAGTTGATTTAATGACGTAAGAAGTGAAATATCGGCTTTCAAAAAGCTCTTCCCAAGACATACGACCTGCGTAGTTTTTAGGATTATACACTTCATATTTAACTAATGTTTTTCTTAAGTCAGGATAGTAGATCCAGAATAGTGTTCTAGGTTGAGATTTATTTGCAACTACTTGCTTTGCAATAGGTGCAATACCAATAATACGGCAAGTCATTTTACTTGCTTCTTTATCGAAGATCCACTGTTCTTTAATGCGGAAAGTATACACTGAATCCGGACTAAATCTTGGCTTTCTAGTAATTACTTTTTCAATAGCACCACTTACCGGATCTGGTACTTCTACCGTATCAAGCGAACCTGCAGTTAAGTTGGCTACTTGATCGCTTGTTAAAGGCGTTCTGAATAAGTCGTTATCTGGAGAAAAAGCAACAACGCTATCATATTTAATCGCATTCAATAAAATACTGAAAAAACGTTGGTCACCATTATCGTCTCTACCAGGATATACAAAACCCTGGTTCATTTTTTCACGACCATCAATTTCTTCCCAAACAAACTGACTCCATACCTGATCATCTTCGCGGATATAATCGTATTCTAAAGGTTTTCTATCCTTAATCAATTGGCGTTCTACCGCATAATTACTACGCAGTGAAACTTCTTGTTTAGTATCAAAGCCTCCAGGAATAGTTGTATCATATCTAACTGTTACTACTGCAGAACTAGGTAATGCCGCTGTAACAGTTCCTGAACCGGCACCAGGCCTTGTTGTATCTGGTGAGATCGCACCTGAAACATTATTGGTTATATAGGCCGATTTTGTTCTTTGCTTTACATTGGTGTTGGTTGTATTGGCCGCAGGAGCCGGGACCGCAGTTGCTGGAGCAGTAGTTGCTGGAGCATTAGTTGCCGGCTTTGCACCAGCTTTTTTATATTTTGATTGGGCCTGCACCATCGTAGTCGCCCCAATAAAAAATACCAAACCAAAAAATACTAATTTTTTCATACCCACATTTATTGAAGTGTAAACGAAATATTTTGATCTAATTGTCTTGAACCACCGGGTCCTTTCACTTTAATTTCATCAATTACCACGGTTGAACCTGGCTGACATCTTTTTAATAAAGCTTGCGCATCTGAATTGAAATAATAGCCAGTAACTTCAGCAACGCCTAATCCTTCTTCAAAACCCTTACCAGTACAAATCAGTGTAAAAGAAGTAACCTCATATTTTACACCTTCGAAAACGAAATCACGCAATTCAGCAGCAACTCCCTTCTGTACTCGAAATACGTTTGCGCCAATAGGTCCGCCCCCTTTACCTCCAACGGTTGCCAATGGATCAGGTACACGTTTAATTGGAATAATAATTTTTTGACTATGCTTCCCATCAGTTGCAGTAACAACAGCAGAACCTAAGGTCTGACAGCTTACTATATATTGTCCAGGTCCATCTTTTCTAGAACTAACTCCATTCCCTTCAACAGAAACAATTACTTTTTCATCTCCACCACCGCCAGTTACGCTTAATGGATTTTCTAATCCTTGATAGAAAACACGAGTTTTATCAGTAGATACTACTAAGCCAGAAGGGACACCGACAGTGTATCTAACTTCTTTATCAACTTTTGCAATAGTTCCATCAGGCTTAATAAATGAGATACTAACTCTTTTCACAGCAGGGCCAGAACCGCTAACTGTTGTTTTATATTCTGCAGACCCATCCTCTTTTACAACAACATTTGCGCCATCGATAGATATATTTGGTTTAGCTGCTTTACTGAAAGCACCGATACCAGCAGTAATAATTAAATCCTCACCAGGCATCAAGTATTGAGAGTTGGTTCCAGCGAATGCTTGAAACTCATCATAGATCAATTCAACTTCACCAATCTCTTTATGACAATATTCCACAACTTGTGCTTCACTGTTCTTGATATCATTTTGAAACTTGCTCAAAATGGTAATTGCAGCAATAGTTGGCGTCATATGGAAATAGAGATAGGCCATATCGTCTTTCACGGCCTTATTAGATGTTGGAGGAGGTGTAAGATCTAAGGGCAATGTTGGTCCCACTTCTTTGGCAATATCCGCATCGATCGCTAGTAATTCTGTTTTGTACTGTTTTAATTTATCGAATAACACTTTACCCTGTCCTTTTCCTGTTGGTGCTGGTTCCACTAATAAACGAGTGGCTGCTTCTAGATCGTCTTCCTTATAGTCTTCAGCGCCATCAACCATTTTCAAACCAGCTTCAACCTTCAATTCGTGTTTTAAATCTTCGATATAATTATATAATGCATCAGAAATCTCCTTAGCTTTTTGAGCTTTGGGCATCCATACTTCAGCTTTTTCTTTTGTCTTAGGATCTTCTAATTTTTTCTGAAACGACTTGAAGATATCAATGTTCTTTTTCTCAACCATTGAACTAGCGGTATTCAAACTATTATTTACAGTTTTGAATGCGTTCAAGATCTCGTTAGAAACATTCAGTGCCAATAATGCCGTAAGCACTAGGTACATCATGTTGATCATCTTCTGCCGCGGCTCCTTAGGTAATGACATGCTAACTTAAATTTAGAAATACAAATTTTAAAATGGATTCAGTTCAAGCTTATGCTCTACCCTGCATTGCGGTTAACATGCTACCATAAACCTGATTCAATTTGCCCAGGTTATTAGCAAGTGCTGCAATTTGTTCTTTTGCTTTGAGTGCATCTTCTGCAGTACCTGACATAGCTTGTGAAGCCTGTGAAAGGTTGCCGTAGAATTGATTCAAGGCTTTTAGGTGTTCGTTGCTTTCCTTTAATTCCAATTCATATATTGTATTCAATGAGGCAAGGTTTTTATTCAATCCCCCCATTTGTGCATGAAATGTTGTTGCTGTTTCTGCAGCACCATGAAAACCATTTAAAGAATGAGTTGCACCATGAGAGGCATCTTTCAAAGCACTAAATGCAACAGTCGCTTCTTTAGCTTTTAAAGAGAAGTCAGTAGTAGATTTTATAATATCGCTCACTTCGCTCATACTGTCTACCGTAGTTCCCAACTTTTGAAAGCTATTACTCAATTTAGAAAGATTTGCTGGAGTGATTTCTGCATCTTGCAACATTTTATCTAATTGCTTCAACGCAGGATTTCCTGTTTCAACAGGAGCTGGCGCATAAGCAGGGCCCATATCTGGAGGCGGCAAAATAGCATATACCAAAAAGATTAAAGCCTCGGTACTCAAACCAATTTTCAAAGCCCAATCTGCCCAAGACAGGTGCAAGATTTTAGCCATAGCACCAAAAATTACAACAGCAGCACCTACGCATACAATTACGTTTACTGCACGATTTACAGTTGGAGAAACACCTGAGGCCATAAAGGTTATTTTTTATTATTAGTTAAAACGTTTTTCAATCAGCCAGTATCATTTTTGATGATACCAAAAAGTTTATAAGCAATTTGTTCGGTTAATTATTTCTTGGTTTTAGGAGCCAAATCGATCACACAACGGAATCCAATATAAGATTTGGCAGTATCCTGATATTCAAAGTTTCTAGTACTAACCTGAAGGAAAAATCCTACATCTTTCCAGCTTCCACCACGTACCACTTTTCGTTTCATTCGTGGAGGATCAGAATCTTTTGCATCAATACGAACATCCGGACTCATATCGCTGACAAAATTGTAAGCTCCTTCGTAGAAATAAGAATTGGTCCATTCTGCAACGTTTCCAGCCATATTGTATAAACCATAATCGTTAGGCCAGTAAGCGTCTGCACGTACGGTATAGAATCCGCCGTCTTCTGCATAATTTCCGCGTCCTGGTTTAAAGTTGGCTAATAAACAACCTTTTTTATTTCTTAAATAGTAGTTACCCCAAGGATACATGGAGTTGCTTCTAGCACCTCTTGCTGCATATTCCCATTCAGCTTCACTTGGCAATCTAAAATCACTTTCCACTGCCAATTTCTTTTTTTCTAAAAAGCTATTTAAGTAATGAGAGCGCCAATGGCAGAATGCAACAGCCTGTTTCCAAGTTACTCCAACCACTGGGTAGTTCCCGAAAGAAGGATGTGAAAAATATCTTTTGGTCATTGGTTCATTGTAAGAATAAGAGAAGTCTCTCATCCAAACCAAGGTATCAGGATAAACCTGTTGATCTCTTTTAATCATGAACTCTTTACGAGGATGTCCTGAATTTTCTCTTTTTGAGGCAGCCTGTAAATCGAAATATTCAATTCTATAAAGCAATTTTTCTGGATCGATCTCTGCCTTACCATACAATCTATTGTCTGGTGCTAAATTCAATTCGTTTAGTTTTTCGATGGTATTTCTATCATATTTGATAGTAGCAACCTTCTTAGGATCTACCGCCATGGTATCGTTGTCTTTGTTGATACCCTGACCAAACAAAATTTTGAAAGCAAGAGAATCTCTGGTCCATGTTACAAACTGACGATACTCGTTATTCGTAATTTCAGTTGCATCCATCCAGAATCCTGGAATAGAAACCTGTCTGTTACGAGTGGTCATGTTATAACTGATATCCTCATCACTAGGTCCCATATGAAAGGTTCCCGGTGGGATATAAACCATGTGCAGCGGTCTATTCATGCTCTGCTTGGCAGCTGGAGCCAAACCATGCAATTGTCCATCATCAGGCAAAGCTGATTTAGCGCCTCCTTTCCCCTTTAAAAAGCAGGAACTCAAGCTTAGTGATAACGCCGCTAATAGTATTAATTTTAAGTACCCTTTCATTTGATCAGAATGATTTTTATGACAGTGACAAATATATGTGATTCATTGGCTTTAAACCTGAATTGTGCTTTTGTACCAATAAATTTAATCGTGTAGAAATCTAACTATGGGGCTACTATTTTATGCAAAAAAAAGATAATTGGCATCAGATACCGCTGTCATTTACAGCAAATTAAAACAAAATGTGTTACACATTTGCTAAAAAATCTTCTATTTTATAAAAAGGCCTCAAACAGGTATTATTCCTACAGATATAAAAAGCTACGGACTGCTCCGTTTCTCTTTGCGCTAATAACGGAAAATTGCAAGGATTAGTTTCTCCGGACTGAATTATTTTATTTGGAATATAGTTTTTTATCGCTTTTTGAAGATTTTGAGCAAATTCTCGTCCCGTTATGGCTATTTCTACCGTTCCAAACTGCAATAATTGACAGATCGAGGCCCAAATCCCAAAAGATCCGGGATATTTTATGATCGAATCCTGTAGGCTGGCCGTAAGCCGGATGCTCAGATTCTCCCAATCTCTTCTTTCAAAAACCTTCGACAAATAATATAAATTCAATGCCATCACTGCATTTCCACTGGGGGTAGCGCCATCATAAATTTCTTTTTTACGTAAAATAACGTCATTCTGTAAATCATGCGTATAATAGAAAAAGCCCGTCTCTGAATCTGAAAAATGTAATAACAGCAGTTCAACTAATTCACGGGATTTTAATAAATAGGACCCATCTCCTGTAATTTCCTGCAAATGAATCATGGCTTGTATTAGGTACGCATAATCATCTAAGAAAGCGGGTTGTTTTGCCTTGCCTGCCTTATAAGTATGCCTCCAACTGCCTTCTGATTGTTGAAATTGTTGAACCATAAAAGCCATATGTTGAATGGCTCGTTCTTTATATGTAGCAATTCCTAAAGCTGCATATGCTTTTGAATAAGCCGTATTCATTAATGCATTCCATCCCAATAAAATTTTATCATCCAGTGCAGGTCGAATTCTTTTTGAACGGGTATCGAATAAAATTTTCTTTGACCTTGCTAATAAATTTTCAAAATCAATTTGATCTAACTGATGTTCATTTGCAAAATTTTCTACCGATTCCCTAACCCATAAAATATTGGTATGCTCCCAGTTGCCCCCTTTCACTATTTGATAATATTTACAGAATATTCCGGCATCTTCATTAAGCAAATCATTTATTTCTTCAAAACTCCAAGTATAAAATTTGCCCTCTATCCCTTCACTATCTGCGTCTAAGGCACTATAGAATCCCCCTTCCTCACTAGTCATTTCCCTTTCAATAAATTCTATACAAGCCTTGATAGTATTGGCATAATGCTGATGGCCCGTGATCTGATATGCTTCAGCAATCACTGAAATCAATAAGGCATTATCGTACAACATTTTTTCAAAATGCGGAGCCAGCCATTCATTGTCGGTACTATAACGCGAAAAACCTCCACCCAATTGATCATGAATTCCGCCATCGATCATTTTATCGATACTTAATAATGCTTGCTTTAATGCCGCTTCATTTTTTGTAAAATGATATTGCCGCAATAAATATTGAATAGAAAATGTTTGCGGAAATTTTGGTGCCCTCCCAAATCCACCCCAAACTGTATCAGCAGTTTGCAAGAGATTTTGCGTGATCATTTCGAGATCAGTAATTGTAATTGCTGTATGAATTTTTTCACCAGCGCTTGGTTGGATGCCAAATTTATTGGCCGATTGTAAATGTTCTGTTAGATTCTCTGCCTGCGATAAGATTTCTTGTTTCTTTTCTTGATAGGCTTTATGAATGCCTTCTAATATTTCTTTCCAGCTTGCTCGATTATGGGCACGCACTGGAGGAAAATAAGTGCCTCCATAAAATGGTTTCGCTTCGGGCGTTAGAAAAACATTTAACGGCCATCCGCCAGATCCAGTAATTGCCTGTACCGCATCCATATAAATATGATCAAGATCGGGCCGTTCCTCTCTATCAATTTTAATATTGATAAACCATTCGTTCATCATGGTAGCGGTTGACTCGTCCTCAAAACTTTCGCGCTCCATTACATGACACCAATGGCAGGCCGCATAACCAATGCTAACTAATATTGGCTTATCCGCTTCTTTTGCTTTTTGCAATGCCTCCTCACCCCATGGATACCAATCAACCGGATTATGTGCGTGTTGTAATAAATAGGGGCTCGTCTCTTCAATTAAACGATTGGTATGTGTAGAATGCATCTTTAAAATTATTCAGTTAATTAATCTACTTAACATGTAAAACCCCCTCCTGTTCAGGGAGAGGGCTATTTTTTAAGAATTTCTTTGACTATTTTTTTGCGGGGCCTGTACTACTTAAGAATACATCTAATGCGGCACACATACTCGGACTCTTTGGAGAAGGAACTTTAATTTCTAAATTCAGTCCAGCTTCTTCAACAGCCTTAGAAGTATTCCCTCCAAAAGCACCAATAACCGTACCGTTTTGTTGGAAATCAGGTACACTATCGAATAAGCTTTTTACACCACTAGGCGTGAAGAAACAAATCACATCGTAATCAATTTTACTAATTACTGGTTTGATATCATTGCTGATACTGCGATACATAAAGCCTAATTGGAATTCACATTTGTTGTTTTTCATCCAACCAACAATTTCGTTATCCTGTTGGTTTTCACTACACACATAAAGGAATTTTTCGTTCTCTTTATGTTTATTGATTACTTCAAACATGCTTTTATTGGTACCATCGGCGCCATAAAAAACCTTACGTTTCCTATACAAAATAAATTTCTGAAGATATAGTGCAACAGCTTCTGTGATACAGAAATATTTGGTATCCTGATTAATGCTGATTTTCATTTCTTCGCAAGTGCGGAAAAAATGATCGATCGCATTTCTACTAGTAAAAATTACAGCGGTATATTGTAGGATGTCGATCTTTTGTTTACGGAACTCTCTGGCTGGAATACCTTCCAACTTAATAAACGGCAGAAAAACCAACTCAACCTGATGTTTGCGTTCTAAATCGAAATAGGGTGATTTATCGCTTTCCGGTTTTGGCTGTGAGATAAGAATCCTTCTCACTTTCTTCGCTGTTCCTGAATTTTTTGACCCGCTTTTTGCCATGCTTCTGTCTAAAAAATATTAATTACTATATACTTCCCAATACAAAATTGACCAATATTTTATATATCAACAATAGGGGAAGCAATTCTACCGCACAAAGGTACAAGAAAAAATGTAAGGCACTCACTTTCAAATTCGATCTGACTACAGCAAATGAAATTAAATACCGGTATATAAATAGCAGAACGGCTATTCCTGCCGAAATCGTTATGGAGATCTCCTTAATAGGCAACGGAGAAAAAGTGATTACCAAGACAAAAGGGATGAGCACAATTCCTAATACTTTATTTACCAAAAACACAATGAAAGCATAGGCATTGGTTGCTTCAGGAACATTAAAAACCCATCCCGAAAATGCCAGAAATAAAAATTTTCCTAGGTAAACGATGAATAAAATTCCAACACTATAAAATAACAACTGATAAAATGGAATCTCCACCCAGTGCTTAAACTGAATAAATAGCGTGATATAAATTCCAGCACTTGCTACAAATAATATATTCAATAAAACAGAGGCGAGGTTATTCTGTAATAACTGTTCCCTAGTCTGCTTTTGCCGAATAGAGGTCTGCATAAATAGCAGGAATAAATTCTTAAAGTATTTAGGGAAGATCAATCGAATACAGGCTAAAGCAGTAACCAATCCAGTTAATAAATAAAACATCATTTCCATCCCCCTGGGTTTTCTTTCAGGTTCAATTTCAAAAACAGGTACTTTTTCAAAGGGTAGCCAAGCCGAAGTATAATACTTTTGATAAGTAAGTGTATCTGGTTCTTGAACTAGCACAGGCTTTACTGAAACAGTTACCAATGAATCTTTTCGAAGACTATCGATTTTTGCACTATCAGCTAGAACTATATTGATTTTTGAAGTATCAATAGGTAGAATCACTTTCTTAACCGGAACTATAATGGTGGTTTTGCTTGTTTCTGCCTCTGCCGTTTTTTTGATAGAATCTGTTTGCCCAAAAGCAATGCCTACTATAAATAGGGAAAATAATATGAGGAGCGTTTGCTTCAAACAGAAAAAGATTTGCGCAAAAATATTGAACTGAAAGCATTTAACC
>CAIJLK010000227.1 GCA_903821465.1 uncultured Bacteroidota bacterium
AATCATGGCTGCAAATTCAGCATAACACAAACCTGCAAATGCACATCCTATCGCGGCTACGATAAAAGAAAGTGTTACAGCAGGTCCAGCTGCTTGTCCAGCTGCTGCTGCTGTTCTAACAAATAAACCAGCTCCAATAATGGCGCCAACTCCCAGTGCAATCAGGTTACCCGCACCTAGTGTGCGTTTTAAACCTTTTCCACTGTCTTCAGATTGGGCCAACATGGCAGCTAAATCTTTTTTTCTGAATAAACTCATAGTACAGTTAGTTTCTTTTAAATAAATAAAGACTTGGCAAAATAATCATTTATTGATTTCGAGCGCGAAAACTTTTATGAAATCTATGCTGAGGCGAATAAGAGCCTTTTCGCCATAAATCTTATATTGCAAGACTAATTAGCGGCTTCTATGCAGAAATCTAACAGGCTTACCCTATATATAATTATTTCTATGATAGCAGGTGTCCTTTTAGGATACATTATTCATGAACAATCAGGCCCTGCGTTTATTGAATCTTTTTCGAAAAATATAAAGCTATTAACTACCATTTTCCTGCGACTCGTTCAAATGATCATTGCACCCTTGGTATTTTCAACTTTGGTTGTGGGGATTGCGAAATTGGGCGACTTACAATCTGTTGGTCGAGTGGGGGGTAAGGCTTTACTATGGTTTGTGTCGGCTTCTTTGGCTAGTTTGCTTTTGGGAATGTTATTGGTTAATGTTTTGCAACCTGGTGTTGGAATTAATCTGGCTAATGCAGATGTTTCAGGAGCGAAAGAACTGGTAGGGAAAACGCAAGAGTTTAGCTTAATCAAATTTGTAGAACACGTCTTTCCAAAAAGTATTTTTGAAGCGATGTCCAATAACGAGATCTTACAATTGGTGATCTTCAGTATATTTTTTGGGATTGCTACTGCTGCATTGGGAGATAAGGGAAAGATTGTGGTAAAAGGCTTGGACGCAGTGGCGCATGTCATTTTAAAAATGGTGGGATATGTCATGAATTTTGCTCCCCTCGGCGTATTTGGGGCCATCTCAGCAGTAATAGCAACTAAAGGATTGGGTGTATTTATTTTTTATGGAAAATACCTGCTTTATTTTATTTCAGGGATCGCACTTCTATGGATTGTTTTAATAACAGTTGGATTTATTGTTCTGGGAAAAAGAATGCCGAAACTATTAAAAGCCATTTTTCCACCACTCATTATTGCATTTAGTACAACTAGCAGCGAAGCAGTATTCCCAAAGCTTACAGAAGAATTAGAAAAATTTGGATGCAAGGATAAGATCGTTGCATTTATTCTTCCGCTCGGTTATTCTTTTAATCTTGATGGAAGTATGATGTATATGACTTTTGCAAGTATTGCTATTGCCCAAGCTTATAATATTCACTTAGATCTAGGCACGCAGTTAACGATGTTAATTGTACTGATGCTTACTAGTAAAGGCATAGCAGGAGTACCTCGTGCATCATTGGTTGTAGTCACTGCAACCTGTGCGATGTTTCATATTCCCCCTGAAGGCATTGCACTAATTTTACCGATCGACCATTTCTGCGATATGTTTAGAACTGCCACCAATGTATTAGGAAATGCCCTTGCAACAACTGTTGTAAGCAAATGGGAAAATTCATTAGAAAATCCAACAACCACTATTTAAGTAACTCATATGATCGACACTTTTTTGTTAGATGCTTTTCACTGGAGTCAGTTATTACAACCCCAGTTTTATATTGAACACGGTGGCTTGTGGTTGATCTTATTTGTGGTATTTGCAGAGACAGGTCTTTTTGCTGGATTTTTTTTGCCTGGCGATAGCTTACTATTTGTGGCTGGAATTTATAGTACCAATTTGGCTAATGAAGTATTTCCAACTGGCAATGAAGTGATTGATCTAGTAGTGTTGCTCGTACTCATTTCAACTGCAGGTATATTAGGAAATTCTTTGGGTTATTGGTTTGGAAATAAAGTCGGACCGGCTATGTATAGTTGGCGGGAAAATCTATTATTTAAAAGACATTATTTAGAACAGGCACATGATTTCTACGAAAAACATGGTGGTGGAGCCATCATCGCAGCAAGATTTATTCCCATTGTAAGAACCTTCGCACCCATCGTTGCAGGAATTGTGCAGATGAATAGGAGTCGCTTTTTTCTATTCAATGTCATAGGATCTGTGTCTTGGGTTTTTAGTATGTTAGTAGGTGGCCATTTTTTACAGAAATGGATTCTCTCACAATTTGGATTTGATTTGAAATTGCATTTAGAAATTATCGTGTTAGGCATTGTACTCATAACCACAGCACCTGTTATATTCAAATTGATCTTCAATAAAAAAAAACCTGCTTAAATAAAACCTGATGACTGAAAAAAAATTCGGCATATTATCGCTTCCAGTAATTGTTGCGGCATTAGGATATTTTGTAGATATCTATGACCTACTACTTTTTACGATTGTAAAAAAATCTAGTATGTTGGGTGTAGGTGCAACTGAAGCTACATTGTTAAGTGACAGTACCAGAGTGATTAATTGGCAAATGTTAGGGTTACTCATTGGAGGCATAGTATGGGGTGTATTAGGAGACAAGAAAGGAAGGCTCAGTGTGTTATTTGGTTCGATCATTTTATATTCTGTAGCAAATATCATTACTGGGTATGTTCAAACAGTTGATCAGTATGCTGCATGTAGATTTATGGCAGGACTCGGATTGGCAGGGGAACTCGGTGCGGGTATTACACTGGTGAGCGAAATTTTACCAAAGAATAAAAGAGGAATAGGAACTTCATTGGTTGCAGGTATTGGGTTATTTGGCGCGGTGTTTGCTTATTTTACTTATCAACTTACGCATGATTGGAGGCTTTGTTATAAGATTGGAGGTGGACTAGGAGTTGGTTTATTATTGCTACGTGTAAGTGTTGCAGAAAGCGGTATGTTCAAAGACCTGGCTAAAGGTGAATCGGTAAGTAGGGGCAACTATTTTATGTTCTTTAATAATAAAAAGCGGTTTAAGAAATATGCTTTGGCTGTATTAATTGGATTACCAACTTGGTATGTAATTGGAATTTTGGTAAATCAAAGTGATCGTTTTGGAAAAGTAATGTTTGGCAGTACTACGATAGATTCAGGCAGATCGATTATGTTTGCTTATGCAGCAATTGCAACTGGTGATATTCTAATCGGATTAATTAGTCAGCTGTTTAAGAGTAGAAAAAAAGCACTGCTTTTATTTTATTCACTCACAATTATTTCCTTACTATTTTTCTTTAGCCCTTATAATAATTCAGATAGCAACATGTACTTGATTTGCGCTGCATTAGGCTTTAGCACAGGGTTCTGGGCCATTTTTGTAACAATGGGTGCAGAACAGTTTGGAACCAATTTAAGAGCAACTGCAGCTACAACCATTCCAAATGTAGTGAGAGGTATATTGCCACTGATAAATCTACTATTTCTTGATCTATTTCAAAAAACCTGGGGTTGGGATCTAATAAGAAGTGGGGTAGTTACTGGTGTAATTGTGATGACCATCACCATGATCGCATTTTACTTTACTGAGGAAACATTTAGCAAGGATTTGAATTATTTGGAGACAGAAGAAATGCTACCCTAACTTTTGGTTATGTTAAAATTTGTTGCATGAAATTTTTGGTGATCCGTTTTTCTTCTATTGGGGATATTGTTCTAACAACTCCCGCCATTCGTTGCCTAAAGCAACAAGTGGCAAATGCGGAAGTCCATTTTTTAACAAAGGAGAATTTTAAAACAGTAACAGAGGGGAATCCTTATATCGACAAGTTCTACTATTTCAAGAATAACTTAAATGCATTGATTCGGGAATTGAAATTGGAACAATATGATTATGTGATTGACTTGCATGATAATTTTAGGACCAAAAGAATTGCTTGGGCTTTGAATGCCAAACTACTTACTTATCAGAAAGAACGCTTCGAAAAATTCCTACTTACTAATTTGCATATCAACAAAATGTCGGGTAGACATATTGTTGATCGTTGTATTGACACATTGGCTTCGCTTGGTGTTGTGAATGATGGATTGGGAATGGATTATTTTATTCCCTCAGATTGTGAAATAAAGATGGAGGACTTGCCCGTGCCGCATATGGTTGGCTATGTGGCTTTCGTGATTGGGGCATCTTATTATACAAAAAAATTGCCCATTCATAAACTGCAAGCACTTTGTGAAAAATTAGTTTACCCTATTATTTTAGTTGGGGGTAAGGAAGATTTTAAAGAGGCTGAAGCTATCGCATCTGTTGATCCTATTCGTATTTACAATGCTTGTGGAAAATTTAATTTACACGAATCGGCCGACCTAGTAAGAAAATCAAAATTGGTCATCTCGCACGATACGGGATTACAGTATATCGCCTGTGCTTTTAATAAACCCGTTCTTGCAATATGGGGTGGAACTTCTCCGCTCTTAGATGTGGAGCCTTATTACGCCTTGGGAAATAAAGATCGTTATCATAATTTTTTGGTGGAGGGACTGTCATGTCAGCCTTGTTCAAATTTCGGTACCAAAACCTGCCCCAAAAAACATTTCAAGTGTATGGAAAATCAAGATATTACTGCCATTACCATTGCCGCTAACAGTTGGTTAAAGGCATAAAAAAGCCGATCCCAGGTAGTAGGATCGGCTATCAATAAATCAGTGAAAATTATAAGGTTTTCAGAACCTCATTCATATTTCTAACAGCATCTGCACTCTTATCAAAAGCAGCCTGCTCTTCTTCGTTTAATTTAAAGTCCAATATTTTTTCCCAGCCATTTTTACCAATTACTACTGGAACACCCAAGCAAATATCTTTCTGGCCGTATTCGCCATCAAGACTTACGCAACAAGTAAATAGTTTTTTCTCATCTCGAAGAATGCTTTCAACTAAAGCAGCTCCTGCAGCTCCTGGTGCATACCAAGCAGAAGTGCCGATCAATTTAGTTAAAGTAGCTCCACCTACCATTGTATCAGCAACGATTTGATCCTGCTGTTCTTTGGTAAGGAAATTGGTAACAGGAGCACTGTTCCAAGTTGCGTGGCGAATCAATGGGATCATAGTAGTATCACCATGGCCACCTATTACAACTGCATTTAAGTCGGCCGGACTACAACCCAAATGTTGGCTTAATTGATATTTGAAACGAGCGCTATCTAAAGTGCCACCCATACCGATAATTCGGTTTTTAGGTATGCCTGTTGATTGTAACGCCAAGTATGTCATTGTATCCATCGGATTACTGATCACAATAATGATGGCATCTGGAGAATATTTTAAAATATTTTCAGCAACACCTTTTACAATACCAGCGTTTGTACCAATTAGATCTTCACGAGTCATTCCTGGTTTACGTGGAATACCAGATGTGATTACTACCACATCAGAACCAGCAGTTTTGCTGTAATCGTTGGTGCTACCACTGATACGCGTATCAAAACCCAATAATGCAGATGTCTGCATCATGTCCTGTGCTTTGCCTTCTGCCAAGCCCTCTTTAATATCGAGGATAACCAATTCCTGAGCTAATGCAGCGCGGGCAATATTATCGGCACAGGTTGCACCTACGGCACCAGCACCTACAACAGTAACTTTCATAGAAAAATATTTAGAGAATGATTAATTTTTTAACGCGGTAAAGGTACAGCTTGCTGATTTCCTAGACATGATAAAAATCAACTAATTCAGTTTTAACACAGGTAATAATTCATTCATTTCCGCACCCCCTTCAAATGCTTTAACGAAAATGCCTTTTTTGTCATAAACTGCTACGAATGGCGTGAATTTTACACGGTAAAAACTGGGAAGTTTATAATCTAAATCCCGCCCCATAAACATATTGGGATATTTGCTTACCTCATATTTGACATAAAATTCAGTAATCTCTGGCATTGATTTATAACTAACCCAAACAAAATTTACTTTATTGAATTTGTCGATATTCTTAATGATCTCTTTCATTTCGTGCTGGCAGTGGCCGCAATCGGGCGCAAAATAAATGATCACAGTATAGTCCTTTTTGGGAAGCTGTTCTTTAGTCAACCAAGAATTATCCAACAGCATAATTTTAAAGGCCGGCATGTGAGTATCTTTTTTATAAGGGGGGATTGTATCAAATCCAGCCTGTGCATTTGCCGTTGTAATACATGTTAAAAGCAAACAAAACCCGAGAATTTTTTGAAACATTTTAAATGCTTTTTTCGATTAAAGATTTTTTGTTGGGTAAGTCATCCTTCGCTTCAAGCATACGCATTTGCTTTGCATCCTGTAGGAATTCAGAGGCAAAGATGAAGTCGTTCAATAATTTATCCTTACTAAATATGATATCCTTATTAGTTCCTTCCCATTGTTTCTGTCCGTTGAAGAGATACACTATATGATCTCCAATTTCCATCACACTATTCATATCATGTGTAATAACAATGGTAGTAATTTTATATTCGTCAGTTATCTCTTTAATGAGTTTATCAATTACCATAGAAGTTTGCGGGTCCAACCCTGAGTTAGGCTCATCGCAAAAAAGGTATTTTGGATTTAGTACAATAGAACGGGCAATACCAACTCTTTTCTTCATGCCGCCACTAATCTCTGATGGAAATCTTGTATGAGCATCTTTTAAATTAACTCGATCTAACACCTCATCCACACGATGCATTTTTTCGGCTTTGGTCCATCTTGTAAACATATCCAAAGGGAATAAAACATTTTGTTCAACTGTCATCGAATCAAATAAGGCTGTGCCCTGAAATAACATTCCGATTTGTTGACGCAATTGTTTACGTGTATCATTATCCATCGCAAACATATCTGCCCCATCATAAATAATCTGACCAGAATCGGGTTTGAACAATCCCACCATGCATTTGGTTAACACAGTTTTACCGCTTCCACTAGTGCCAATAATCAGGTTGCATTTACCGGGTTCCATTACAGCACTGATATCGTTTAAGATAACGCGGTCGCCAAATTGTTTAACTATGTTTTTAATCTCGATCATGCAACTGCAAACTACAGATTTGTTCTATAACAGAGGAATTTGGTTTCTTAATAAATCTGCAAATTCGTCCCTTTTTCTAATAAGTGAAGCTTTGCCATCTAAAACCAATACTTCGGCTGGTTTGTACCTTGCATTATAATTGCTCGACATTTCAAATCCATAGGCACCGGCATTATAAATAGATAGATAGTCGCCTTCACGAACTTCATGTAATTGACGATCAGTTCCAAAAGTATCTGTTTCACAAATATTACCTGTAATAGTATAGGTCTTTAGGGATCCATTGCAATTGCTAATATTGGCAATGCGATGATAGGCATCGTACATCATTGGGCGGATCAAATGATTTAATCCTGAATTCACTCCAGCAAAAACGGTATTATTGGAAGTCTTCAGCACATTTACTTTGGTAATTAAATAACCGGCTTCACTAACCAAGTATTTACCAGGCTCGAACCAACATTGGAATTTCCTTTGGTGTTTTGCTTCCAGTTTTTTCAAAAAGTGCTCAATCTCTTTTCCCAATAAATTAATATCAGTAATATGGTCGTTTTTTTTGTACGCCACTTTAAATCCGCCGCCCAAATCTAAAAATTCTAATTCTGGAAAATGAGGAACCAGATCAAAAAACACTTCAGCCACTTTCATGAATACAGAAACGTCTTTGATTTCGCTACCGGTATGAATATGTAAGCCACGAATAAAAATCTTGTGTGTATTTGCTAAAGCTAATATTTCATTGAGTTGTTCAATAGGTACTCCGAACTTACTATTACTATGGCCTGTAGAGATTTTTAAATTGCCACCTGCCATAATATTGGGGCGTAGGCGAATACCTACTGGATAACTATGTCCATATTTTTTCCCGAATTTTTCTAAGTTCGAAAGACTATCAATATTGATATTTATGCCAAGTCCAACGGCTTCTTCAATTTCACTGAAATCAATACCATTGCTTGTGTAAAGAATATTCTCTGGTTTAAAACCTACATGTATAGCAAGATGGGCTTCGTTAACAGAACTACAATCAATAGAACAACCGATAGATAAAATATGTTTGAGAATATTGATATTGGTTAATGACTTACAAGCATAGAAAAAACGGGTATTAGAATTTGCAAAAGCGGTTTGCAAATTTCTAAATTGGGCAGTTATTTTATCTGCATTATAAACATATAAAGGAGTGCCGTAGTCATTTGCGATGCTACATAATAATTCAGGTGACAATTCTTGCTGCATCATACGAAGATAATTGTCTTAGGCCATGGTCTAAAATAATGCGGAAATTATTCTGGTTTTTCTTCTTCGTCTGTTTCAGTAGAAGGGGCTTCTGGCTCATCGCTTTGAGGCTCAATTAGCTCTCCATCCTGATTTACAGCGATAGTTGAAATATTTTCTTTAGGAGTCTCTTCTTCTTCGAGTGCATCATAACCAATATATTCAGCTACTGGCTGATCGGTAAAGTCCTCCGGGCGAGTGCCTTCTACCAATTGTTCTGCCAATACTTCACGGATCTTTGGTAAATCCGCCGCGCTATTGATTCCGAAATAATCCATGAAGTTTTTGGAAGTCGCATATACCAATGGTTTCCCTGGTGAATGTTCATTTCTTCCACTAATCAGGATCAATTCTTTTTCTAATAATTTTTGAATACTGTAATCACTATTTACACCACGAATAGCTTCAATCTCACCCTTGGTGATCGGTTGCTTATATGCGATGATCGCCAATGTCTCTAAAGCTGCATTGGACAGGCGTTTCAGAAATTTATCGCCATTTAATTGAGCGATCGTTTTATGGTAGTCTTTCTTTGTAAGAAACTGCCATCCGCCCCCGCTTTCCTTAACTTCAAAAGGGTAAAATTCAGAATCGTATTTCTCTTTGATTCCCTCTAATGCACTCTCAACCTGATCAAGCATGATTCTTTCTTCTAAAAAGCCAAAGCTATTATTGATCAGTTCAACGATGTCGAGCGATGTAAGTGGTTTGTCACTTGCAAAGATCAGGACTTCAATATGGGGTATGATGGTACTAATTTCCAATGTCTGAATTTCTTAAATGTGATTTGTAAGTTAACGTTTTTTGAATTATCCCTGTAATGCAGCAGCACCACTCACGATCTCAGTCAACTCAGTTGTAATAGCTGCCTGACGTGCACGGTTATAGCTAATTTTCAATGATTTCAATAATTCATTTGCGTTCTCACTTGCCTTATCCATCGCCGTCATACGAGCACCATGTTCGCTAGCATTGCCATCTAATACGGCTTTGTACAGTTGGGTGTTCAATATTTTAGGCATTAATTCTGCAATTAGGATATCTACTTCAGGTTCAAAAATAAAATCTGAATTTTTATGTCCCGCTGGTTTAGCAACTTTTGGAATTGGTAAGAATTGTTCTGCAACAAATACTTGAGTTGCAGCATTTTTGAATTCGCTGTAGATGATTTCAATGGCATCAAACTCTTTGTTTTCAAAAGCCTTCATGGCAGCCTGTGCAGCAGCCTGTACAGTTTCAAATTTCAAGTTCAAGAAAATATCTTTATAAGCATCATTGGTTTTATAGCCTGATTTTGTAAGTGCTTCAAAACCTTTTTTACCAATATTCCAGATATGTACATTTCCTTTTTCAGCTTGAGCACTGTATTTTTCTACAATAGTTGATTTTGCGAGCTTGACTAGATTGGCATTATAACCACCACATAATCCTCTATCACTAGTAACAACAATTAATAGTACTTTTTCAACGACTCTTTCTTCGGCCAATTTCAGCGTGATACCACCATCAAGGCTGCTAACAATATTGCTAAGCATCTCTTGTAATTTTTTGGCGTAAGGGCGCATTTGGGTAATGCTGTCTTGGGCACGACGTAATTTGGCAGCACTCACCATTTTCATGGCTTTGGTAATTTGCTGGGTGCTTTGCACACTTTTAATCCTGTTACGTACTTCTTTTAATTGGCCTGCCATATCTTAATTTTCAAGTTTGGGGTTTGTTTTCACCGACTTTCATGCCCGGTTTTGGGTTGCAAAAGTAGCAGAAACACCCTGAAATTCCATCCTTTTACTCAAAAATCGGTCGTTGTGGAAAAAATAGGTGTATTTGGCCCAAGTTTTGAGAAAATTTGAGCTTCCTCTACGCTTCACTCTTCACTTCTTACAGCGGCAAGACCAATCCAACTCCATTCGGCGTAGTGGCGAACTGCAAATTGCCTAAATATTTGTATAACAATTGGCCATTTTGCCTGTGTTGGATATACTGAATTATGTCAAAAGCCAATAAGAAACTGCCCTGCAACATCAAACTTCCCCCATAACCCTTGGTTTGGTCGTTCTGGTGGTTTGAGCCCCGCTCACGTAAATACAGCCCCGTAGTTATATATGCCAGATCCAATCCGGAATTCAGTAAGAGTAAGGATTCTACCTTTTGTTGTTGACGAAGATTCTGGTAAAGACTTAGTTTTTTCTTCATTTGCTTTCGAACTTCAAATAACCCATACCCAGCTATTGCCAGGTTTACGATATTGAAATAAACATTCATTTGATGGAAATAATGGGGCGATCCAACTAGGTTTCCGGCTGAAATGCTTCCTTGAACAATATTAGCGGTGGACCAAGCCAAGAGGATTGTCATATTTGTTTTATTCAATATGTCTCTTCTAGAAGTCACAGAATCAGGAATAGAAATAGCAATTAGCGTATCTGCAATTTTAAGTGCTGTGTCGATGCTCGATTTTACAGTAGTATCCTTTGTTATAGCAGTTGTTGTTATAGACGCACTGGTATCAATGATAACCACTTGAGCCTTACTATAAAATGAAAACAAACAAATAAAACAGAGGAGGGAGATATGTTTCATTGCAATAAAAATAAAGATAGAAAAATCAGTAACCTTAGATTTACTTAAAATTTACAAAATATTAGAGTTTCATGAATTCTGGCCGAATGAGTCTGCTGAATCTAAAATCTTTACCTTTGTCGTCCTTTTGAAAAAAACATGCTGCCATTTTGACGAAACCGTTCAAATAGCACCGTTTTTGACAAAGTGGAATAAGTATCAAAAAACAGGTCTAAACGAATTATCCAATACTATTATATGTTGAAATTCATTTCTAAGTTATTCGGGGGTAGTAAGAGCGAGAAAGATGTACAATCTATCATGCCTATTATTCAGAAAGTGAGCGTTCATTTTCAGGAATATCAAAACCTTTCGAACGACGCTTTAAGAAACAAGACAATAGAATTCAAAGAGCGTATCAAAACGCATTTGAAAGAAATAGATGAAGTGATCGAAGGAAGGAAAGCTGCTGCTGAGGCATTGCCAGAGAATGATATACATGGTAGAGATACTATTTATCAGGAGGTGGATAAATTAAAAAAAGAACGCAATAAAAAAATTGAAGAGGCATTGGCCTTAATTCAACCAGAAGCTTTTGCAGTTGTAAAAGAAACTGCTCGCAGATTTAAAGAAAATACAGAGTTAGTTAGTACTGCTACTGAACTCGATAGAAACTTTAGCGTTAAAAAAGATTATGTAAGAATTGAAGCTGATAAATCAATTTTTAAAAATACATGGACTGCTGGTGGTGGTGCTGTTACATGGAATATGGTACACTACGATGTGCAGTTGATTGGAGGTAGTGTATTGCATTCAGGAAAGATCGCAGAAATGGCAACCGGTGAGGGTAAAACCTTGGTGTCTACTTTACCTGCTTATTTAAATGCATTGGCTGGTGAGGGTGTGCACATTGTAACTGTGAATGATTATCTGGCACGAAGGGATAGTGAATGGAACGGAACCATTTTTGAATGGTTGGGAATTACAGTTGATTGTATTGATAAACATGAACCAAATAGTGAGTCTCGCCGCAACGCCTATTTAGCCGACATTACTTATGGTACTAATAACGAATTTGGTTTCGATTATTTGCGCGATAATATGGTGCACACACCGGAAGAAATGGTTCAACGTAAGCACCATTTTGCGATGGTTGATGAGGTGGATTCTGTATTGATCGATGATGCACGTACGCCATTAATTATAAGCGGACCAATTGGCCACAACACAGGCGAGCAGCAGTTCTTCGATCTGAAACCAAGAATTGAAAAATTGGTAGATGCACAAAAAAGAGCTACTAATCAATTCTTAAATGAAGCCAAGAAAAAAATCACAGATGGAAACGACGATCCGAAGGATGGGGGATTGGCCTTGTTCCGCGCCCACCGTGGTTTACCAAAGAATAATGCATTGATCAAATTTCTGAGCGAGCCAGGAATTCGTGTGAAATTACAGAAGTCTGAAAACTATTATTTAGCAGATCAAAGCAGAGAAATGCCGATCGCAGATCAGGAATTATTTTTCTATATCGATGAAAAAAATAACTCAGTTGAATTAACAGCTAAAGGGATTGGTTTGATCACAGGAGCAGGTGAAGATCCAAACTTCTTTGTGTTACCTGATATCAGTGTGTCATTAGCAAATGTTGAACAAGAAGCTTCATTATCAGCTGAAGAAAAAATCCACCGTAAAGAATCGATCATTAACGATTATTCTGTGAAAGCAGATCGTATTCACACAGTGCAACAATTATTAAAAGCATACACATTGTTTGATAAAGACATCGAGTATGTGGTAATGGAAGGTGCAGTAAAAATTGTTGATGAACAAACTGGTCGTATACTCGACGGTCGAAGATATTCTGATGGATTGCACCAAGCGATAGAAGCGAAAGAAAATGTAAAGATCGAAGCAGCTACTCAAACTTATGCAACAGTAACATTGCAGAACTACTTCCGTATGTATCACAAATTATGTGGTATGACAGGTACTGCAGAAACTGAAGCTGCTGAGTTGTGGGACATCTATAAATTGGATGTGGTTACTGTACCTACCAATGTAATAGCTATTAGAAAAGATGATCAGGATCTGGTATTCAAAACCAAACGCGAAAAATTTGGTGCTGTTATCGACGAGATCGTGAAATTAACAGAGGCGGGTCGCCCAGTTCTTGTGGGTACCACATCCGTTGAAGTGAGTGAATTATTAAGTCGTATGCTTCGTCAAAAGCAGATTCCACATAATGTATTGAATGCTAAACAACATGCTCGTGAAGCACAAGTTGTTGCCGAAGCAGGTTTTGCAGGAGCGGTAACTATTGCAACGAATATGGCTGGAAGGGGTACCGATATTAAACTCGGACCGGGTGTGAAAGACGCAGGCGGATTGGCTATTCTAGGTACAGAGCGTCACGAATCACGCAGGGTTGACCGTCAGTTAAGAGGTCGCGCTGGTCGCCAGGGTGATCCAGGATCTTCTTTATTCTTTATCTCATTGGAGGATGATCTAATGCGTATGTTCGGAAGTGAGCGTATTGCAAAAGTGATGGACTTTGCCGGATACAAAGAAGGAGAAGTAATTCAACATAGCATGATCACTAAATCAATTGAGCGTGCACAGAAAAAAGTAGAAGAGAATAACTTCGGTATTCGTAAGCGATTACTCGAGTATGATGATGTAATGAATAAACAGCGTACTGTAATTTATAGCAAACGTAACCATGCATTGTTTGGAGAACGTTTGGCATTGGATTTAGATAATGCGTTGTATTCTGTTGCGGAAGGATTGATCAATTCATTCAAAGAACAAAATGATCACGAAGGATTCCGTTTAGCTGTGATAGTAAATTTTGGAATTGATTCAAGCATTACTGCTGAGGAACTTTCAAGAGGAAATGAAAATCAGCTTTCAGAAAAATTATACAACGAAGCTGTTGAAAATTACGAGCGTAAGAAAGCGAGTCTGGCGGAGCAAAGTGTACCTGTTTTCAAAAATATCAGAAAAGATCAGGGTGCACATATTGAAAATGTAATTGTACCATTCTCAGATGGTCGACGCGTAATTCAAGTGCTTGCTCCATTGGATAAGACCTTGCAGTCAAGCGGTTTTGAATTGTTGAATAGTTTAGAAAGAACCTGTACACTTGGATTTATTGATGACGCTTGGAAAGAGCATTTACGCGCAATGGATGATCTAAAACAAAGTGTACAAACTGCCACTTATGAGCAGAAAGATCCATTGGTGATCTATAAAATGGAAGCATTCGATCTATTCAAAAAAATGGATGCTGAAGTAAATCGAGAGATCGTTCAATTCCTTTGTCATTCAGCCATTCCTTTAAATGATGGTGATACTGTGAAAGAAGGACGTCAGCAGAAAACCGACTTAAGTAAAATGCGCACTCAGAAAGAAGACCTCGGTGCCGCACCAACAGAAGATGATTATTACGACCCAACTCCAGTAAAGCAACAGCCAGTGCATGTTGGACCGAAGATTGGTAGAAACGACCCATGCCCTTGTGGAAGTGGGAAGAAGTTTAAGTCATGTCATGGTAAGGACGCACAATAAAGTGAAGAGATAAAAGATAAAAGATAAAAGATAAAAGTGAAGAGTGAAGA
>CAIJLK010000228.1 GCA_903821465.1 uncultured Bacteroidota bacterium
ACCACCTATGAAACGAATCATAAGTGGTTGATATTCAAGTGGGCCTACTCCGGCTTGAACGGAGGACACCCTGATTATGAGTCAGGTGCTCTAACCAACTGAGCTATAGGCCCGAAAACAAACGGGTTGTTTTCAAATTCTTCGTCTATTTCAAATCCTGCTCCGCTTTTGGAACAGTCCATTTTCTTGATTGACGGGCCGCAAAAATAGCCATTTCATCAGATTTTCCAAGCAAGTTTTCAAATGTTTGCTTTTTGATTCGCTTATCGACGGTTTGCACCTCGGGGCGGACCACTAAAGCGGCGCTTACCTCCGCCACCGCTATTCCCTCCGCCTGATCGCATCGGCCTTGGATTATAGGCTGGTGTTTCTCCAAACTGCGCTGGCACCTGCGCCTTTGTTACAGACTTTTCAAGTAAGGCTTCAATCGCTGCAAATTTCTGTTGCTCTTTTTCAGTCACAAATGTATAAGCTGTTCCTTCACTCGATGCGCGAGCAGTTCTTCCAATTCGGTGCACATAATCTTCTCCATCGTTAGGTACATCATAGTTGATGACCAAATCAATATCTTCTATATCAATCCCGCGGCTTAAAATATCGGTGGCCACTAATACCTTTAATTTCTTATTCCTAAAATCGAGCAATACCTGCTCTCTTTTATTTTGATCCAAATCGGAATGAATTTCTTCGACCGATAATTTCGCGCGCTTCAATTCCTGCGTTAATTGTTTTACATTTTGCTTCTTTGAACAAAACACAATCACAGATTGAAAATCTTTCAGGTGCAAAATATATTTCACCAACGGGATCTTTTGCGGCTCATAAACAATAAATGCTTCTTGTACAATCTTCTCAGGTGGCTTTGAAATAGCAATATTAATTTCTAAAGGATCTACCAAGATCTTTCTGGCCATCTCACGCATCTTCATTGGCATGGTTGCAGAAAACAATAAGTTCTGTCGCTTCTGCGGCAAGAACGAAATGATCTTCATAATATCATCATGAAAGCCCATATCCAACATTCTATCTGCCTCATCTAAGATCAGATATTTCAATCCCTTCAACTTCACATAGCCCATATTTAAATGCGCGATCATTCTTCCAGGTGTACAGATCACCACATCACAACCTTCGCTCAATGCCTTCTTTTCGATCCCGAAAGAATTACCATCGCCCCCGCCGTATACTGCTATAGAACTGATCGATGTGAAATAAGAAATGCCTTCCATCGCCTGTGCTATCTGCACTGCCAACTCTCGTGTTGGCACAATTACCATCGCATTAATATGATGCGCATCGTGCGGAATAGTTATGAGTTTATTCATCAGTGGCAACAGAAAAGCAGCCGTTTTACCGGTACCAGTTTGCGCACTTACTATCAGGTCTTTCCCATCTAAAATGGGTTGCATTACCATCTCTTGAACGGGAGTTGCAGTGGTATAACCCATGGCATCAATGCCTTCCATCAATCTTTCGTCGAGTCCGAATTCACTAAAATTCAAAATGATTTCATATTTAATTCAATAATCTATTCCGGTAAAGATAGGCCGAATAAAATGCTAGGATTTTTTCATTTCCTCTAGCAAAATGGCAACTACTAAATCGTATTTTGTTTTAACCTTTCTCACTAAAGTTTCTAATTCGTGGAGGTTCTCGTTTTTCTTACAGTTCAATTCTATTTTAGCAACTAATTCGCGTAGATCTTCTACATTAATAACAGAAAGGGAAGATTTTGCATAGTGAGCAGCCTTGGCAAGTGATTCATAATCTTTTACTGAAAATGCATCATCCATTTCCTTAATTGTTTCAGGCATGGAATCCAAAAACATTTGAATAATTGTCTTCTTATATTCCGAATCACTTTCAGATAGTTCGTTCAATAAAGAAAGATCAACATTCGGCGTTTCATCGGTCATCTTTTCCATATTAGTTTGTTTGTCTAGAGCGAGTGTATTATCTATCAACACATCACTCAAAGTCTTATAAAAATTTTCTAACCCAAAAGGTTTAGGCAATGAACCATTCATGCCTACACGTTCAAATTTGGTATTATCCTCTTTACTGCTCCATCCCGTCATTGCAATAATGGGTATGTTTAGTTTCAGGGACTTTCTAATATAAGTTGTGGCTTCAAATCCGTCCATTTCAGGCATATTAATGTCCATCAAGATCATATCATATGTTCCCATCATTAAATGTTCAATTGCCTCTTTTCCATCACCAACTATGTCAAAAATAGCACCAGTAGTTTGCAAGGAATGGGAAATGAGCTTTTGATTCACAAAATCATCTTCCGCAATTAAAATCCGTTTACCTTTTAAAAAATCATTCTTCATTCAAGCCATTTTTTCTGTTAGATGCCTTGAAATTATACAAATACCCTCCATTTCCCCCTTTCTAACTGTAATAAATTCCAAAATGAACAACTTTTGACTAATTTTTAACCAGCGCATGCCTTCATTTCTACTATTTTTGCGCCTTGTACTGCGGAAACGCGTCAATAACTGAAACAAATGAAAAAATCTCTATTACTACTTTTAGGAATAACAGGCGCGCTTTTTATACAAGCTCAGAGCTTAAATCCTACAACACCGAAAAAAGACTGGACAAAGATAGACTTGTCTAGCCGTCCTGCAGACCATTTTATGATTCAATACGGTTCTGATATGTGGACAGGCAGACCTGATAGTGTTAGAACCAGTGGATTTAGCCGCCACTTTAATTTCTATTTTATGCTCGACAAACCCTTCAAAACCAATCCACACTATAGTTTGGGTATTGGCGTAGGATTTGGTTCTAGCAATATTTTCTTCAACAACACTTATGTGAATTTGAAGTCGAACTCTGCCAAACTGCCATTTACGAATGTTGATAGCGCAGACCATTTTAATAAATTCAAATTGGTATCTACAAGTGCAGAAATTCCAGTTGAACTAAGGTATTTTTCAGATCCTGAGCATCCAATGAAGTCTTGGAAATATGCAGTAGGCGCTAAAGTTGGAACTTTATTGAAGTCTTATACTAAGGGTAAGAACTTAGAAACCAGGACTGGCACTACCATTTGGGGTAATACTTATATTCTAAAAGAAGTAGATAAACGTTTCATAAACTCTACCTCACTTGCCCTTACAGGTAGATTTGGATATGGTATTGTTTCCTTTGATGCTGCTTACTATATCTTAGGAGTTCTAAAAGATGGTACCGGACCTGTTATGAATAGAGTTTCATTTGGTTTAACTATCAGTGGACTATAAGAATCCAACTAAAACATATTCTTCAAAGAGGCCTCCGGGCCTCTTTTGTTTTTTATAACAGCCTATTTAAAAGTTACCTTTGCTAAAATAGTTTACAAGTTGATTGAGAAAAAACAAGCTTATACCGGAGCAGAGACAGCCGTTTTAGTGGGACTGATTCAGCAAGAGCAAACACCTGAGCAAGTAACTGAGTACCTAGATGAGTTGGCATTTTTGGCCGAAACAGCAGGCGCTACTACCATCAAAAGATTCACGCAGCGCTTACCCCGCCCCGATAGTAAAACCTTTGTAGGTAAGGGTAAATTAGAAGAGATTAAAGACTACTGCAGGGGAAAGAATGTAACCTTGGTGATTTTTGATGATGAATTAACTGGATCGCAATTACTCAATATAGAAAAAGAAGTAGGCGTTAAGATCATTGATCGAAGTGATTTGATCTTAGATATTTTTGCTTCCCGAGCTCGAACATCTCAAGCAAAGGTTCAGGTAGAACTTGCTCAATATCAATACTTGTTACCCCGATTAAAAGGCATGTGGACGCATTTAGAACGTCAGGGAGGGGGAATTGGATCAAGAGGACCAGGAGAAACCGAAATCGAGACAGATCGTCGTATCATTAAGGATAAGATCTCTTTATTACGTAAACGTTTGGGAGATATAGATAAACAGGCTTTTACACAGCGCAAAGAAAGGGGTGAATTTATTCGTGTGGCACTCGTTGGATACACCAATGTTGGCAAGAGCACCATTATGACCCTCTTAAGTAAAAGCGATGTGTTTGCAGAAAACAAACTATTCGCAACACTTGATACTACTACACGTAAAGTGGTTTTTGAAAATACCCCGTTCCTCTTAAGTGATACAGTTGGATTCATTCGCAAGCTTCCTCACCACTTGGTAGAGAGTTTCAAAAGCACTTTGGATGAAGTGCGCGAGGCCGATATTTTATTACATGTGATCGACGTTTCTCACCCTCAATACGAAGAACAAATTGGAGTTGTAAATAAAACGCTTCAAGAACTGAAAGCGTTTGACAAGCCCATACTTTCGGTGTTCAACAAAATGGACATGTATATCGAGCGTACTTTCGATGATTGGTTAGAAGATCAAGTAAAGGAAGAATTGCTACAGGATCTGAAAGACAAGTGGAATCTTGCTACCGAACAGAACTGTGTATTTGTTTCAGCAGTTGAGAAAATGAATATTGATGAGTTAAAGGAAATGATGCTCGAAAGGATCCGTACACAATACAAAGTTCGCTACCCTTACAAAACCATGCTTTACTAGCACAGATGTCTGAAAAGAAATACAATTGGCATAAGATTGCAGATAGCCAGGAATCTATTCCCTGGCAGTCGAATCGTTTGGCAATAGTGGAAGTCGATGGCAAAACCATCACCTTATCTCAATTTGAGGGCCAGATTCATGCCTGCGCGCACAAATGTCCGCATGCGGGTGGGGTTATGGCTAATGGATCCATAGATGCCACAGGAAATATTGTTTGTCCACTACACCGCTACCGTTTCAAACTAGAAAACGGCCGAAACACAAGCGGAGAAGGCTATTATCTAAAAACTTATCCCATTGAAAGCCGTCCCGATGGCCTTTATTTAGGCATTCAAGCAAGTGGATTTCTAAATTGGTAGGATATTTTTTCGTGGAAATTATGTTGAAATACATTTTTCCCTATTTTTGCTGCCCGTTAACGAGAAATCGATATCGGAA
>CAIJLK010000229.1 GCA_903821465.1 uncultured Bacteroidota bacterium
GGCAGAATTTCTGCAGAAACAAACTGGTCGCACATTTCCATTACCATTTTCTGTTCCTCGTCAAAGTCTTCAGGAATAAAGGTTTCATAGGGATTACTCTCTTTAATAATCCATTCGCCACCTTTTAATGCCGTGATTTGTTTTGTCGTTTCCATGGAAGAAAATTTATTGTTTTATTTTTTAGGATGTTATGATATGAGGTTATCGTAAACTTTTTGAAAAACGATTTTTACAATTTCAATGTCTTCTTTCTTTACACCTAACAGCGCTTCGCTCATTGTTTGGTTTGCCAGGTCGATCGTAAGATTTTGAATTTGTTTAGCAGCATCGGTAAGGCAAACCAAGTTGATTCGTCGATCTGTTTTTGAAGGCATCCGATTAACCATTGATTGTTTTTCTAAATTGTCGATCAGGCGTGTAATACTTGGCTTATCACGAAATGTGCGATTGCATAATTCTTGCTGACTCAAACAATCTTCCTTCCACAAATGGTAGAGAATACTCCACTGCTCAATAGTGATTTCAAGTCCTGCATTACGAAAATTCTTCTGCAGTCGTCTAGCCACAGCAGTAGAAGCCATCCCATTGATGACACTATATAATTCTCCTCTTTTGAAATGGTTGTTTGGCATATAGTTAGTTATGCAACTAAATCAAAGTACGTCCGTTTCCCCGATATCACCAAGTATTTTATCGTTAATTTTTGGGCTTTCCTTAAAAATCGGTCATCAATGGTTTTCTTTGTGCCATGTACCAGGTTTTGCTCATCTCTGCAATTATTCTAGCTATACTCTATAGCCTGTTGATTCTATTGTATAGGAGGTGGTTTTTAGAATTGCCTAAATTTCAAAATGACCGGGAACTTGAACCCATCACCCAATTTTCTGTGATTATTCCCGCAAGAAATGAGGCAGAAAATATCGACCAGTTTTTACCTTCTATTCTCAAGCAGCAATACCCTGCAGAATTATTTGAAGTAATCGTCATTAACGATCATTCAACCGATGATACAACTCAGCGAATTCAAGCATTACAGCAAACCTATAGCAATCTTCATCTGATTGAATTATCAGAACATATTGATAATAGCTTCACCAATGCCTACAAGAAAAAAGCCATTGAAATTGCCGTAGCGCAGAGTAAGGGCGATTGGATCATCACTACCGACGCAGATTGCAGGGCAACAGCTGATTGGTTATTGTTATACGATGCATTTATTCAGAAGGAGAAGCCTGTTTTTGTTGCAGCCCCGGTTATGTTTTTTAATGAGAATAATTTTATTTCGCTGTTTCAGGTCTTAGATTTCCTGAGTCTGCAAGGTATTACTGCCGCTGCGGTAGGCGCTGGAACGCACGCTATGTGCAACGGTGCGAATCTGGCCTATTTGAAGTCGGCCTTTTACGAAGTGGGGCAGTTTAGTGGGATCAACCATATTGCCAGTGGCGATGATATGCTGTTAATGCAGAAAATAAAGCAGCGTTTTCCGGGTAAATTGGGTTATTTATTTCATACAAATGCCATCATTAAAACAGCTGCAATGCCCGATTGGAAAAGCTTTTTGAATCAGCGGATTCGTTGGGCTAGTAAGGCCGACAGCTATCAAGATAAAAGCATTTTTGCAGTACTCTTACTCGTTTATCTATTCAATTTATCGTTGGTAATACTAGCGATTGGCGGATTTTTTATGGCAAATGGATGGAGTCAACTTTTATGGATCTTGATCATGAAAACGCTAGTGGAGCTAAGTTTTATGTTGCCTGTGGCAAAGTTTTTTGGCGGAACCAATACACTTCTATGGTTTCCCATCATGCAACCATTTCATATACTGTACACAGTAATAGCAGGTTGGCTAGGCAAATTTGGCTCCTACCAATGGAAGGGAAGAAAACTACAATAATTTCACTGGGGTTGATAACTATGCTTCTTTTGATTCAGGCCACCATGCATATACCATCATGCAAACCATGGCAATCAAAGCGATTGGGAATAATAGAAAACTTTTCATAATAATGGGTTCTGTTTAATTATGACCGTTTCCTTTTAAAATGGTTTAAAAGGAAAATGAAAATAATATGTTACACAATAAATAAGATACGGCAGCTATGCTTTTTCGTTGCCTACAGCTACTAAAAAAATTTAAGAGATATTGAGGGTGGGTGAGAATCTAGGCAATCGAATTGCGTTCTTCAAGCAATTTTCTATTTAATATAAATACAAAACCAAGGGATAGCCAAAATAAACTGCCAATTTTATCTGTTTCGATCATATCGCTCATGAAATTGATAGAAGCCAGCATGGCCAAAACCACTGCCACGCTCATGGCAACGGCA
>CAIJLK010000230.1 GCA_903821465.1 uncultured Bacteroidota bacterium
TGAAAATAGCAAGCACAAAGGTTTAGTGAAGAATATCACTCCTTATGGCGTGTTCGTTGAATTGGAGCCAGGTATCGGTGGAATGATTCATATCAGCGACTTGAGCTGGTTGAAGCGTTTCAATCACCCAACAGATTATACCAAAGTTGGAGAATACATCGACATTATCATCTTAAGCATCGATAAGGAAAACCGCAAATTGCAGTTAGGACATAAGCAATTAGAAGAAGATCCTTGGAATGCATTAGAAGATACTTTCGCAGTAGGAACTGTTCACGAAGGTACTGTTACTCGCAAAGACGATAAAGGTGCTTTAGTACAATTACAGTATGGTTTAGAAGGATTCACTCCTAACCGTCACCTGAATAAGGAAGATGGTTCTACAGTGAAGGCTGACGAAACCACTCAGTTTGTTGTGATCGAATTCGATCGTAACGAAAAGCGTATTGTATTGAGCCATGCTCGTATCTGGGAAGCTGCAGTTGCTGAAGTAAAAGAAACTGCTAAGAAAGAAGCTAAAGCTGAAACTGAAAGCACTAAGAAAGCAGTTAAAAACATTCAAGCTAAGGTAGAAAAAACTACTTTGGGCGACTTGAGTGCACTTGCTGAGATTAAGGCTAAGTTGCAGGAAGGTGAAGGCGACAAACAATAATTTGAGTCTTTCTATAACAAAAGGCTGTTCCTCCACGGTGGAACAGCCTTTTTAGGTAAATCTTAACGAGCAATTAGGCTAAACTAGAATACGAGTTTATATATTGCCCGATAATAACTAATTTTGCACACTTGTATGAATAGGATTCTCTCATTACTGATTTTGGTTTTACTGTTTAGCTCATGTTCTAACAAATTTGCAAAAATTGTGAAGAGCAAGGATTTTGAGTACAAACATAAAATGGCCGATAAATATTACGATGAGAAAAGCTATAATTACGCGCAACAGCTCTATGAAGATATTTTTCCTTTTATAAAAGGTACGCCTGGGTATGAAGATGCTTATTACAAATTTGCTTATTCATATTTCTACGAGAAAGATTATTTGAATGCTGAAAATTTGTTCAAGACTTTTGTAGAAAGTTTCCCTAACAGTCCTAAAGTAGAGGAATGCGATTTTATGCGGGCTAATTGCTATTACAAGCAATCACCCAAGATCGATCTGGATCAAACCAATACCAATAAATCCATTGGTTTGATGCAAACATTTATCAATACACACCCTACTTCTGCTAAAAGCAAAGAAGCAGCTGAAATTATTGATAAGTGCAGGGAGAAATTGGAAGCCAAAGATTTTAAAAGCGCAGGATTGTATTATGATCTTGGTTTCTATAAGGCTTCTGCTATTGCTTTTGGAAATGTTTCTGATAATTTTCCAGATTCAAAAAAAGCGGATGAGTATAAATTACTAGTGATCAAATCGTACTTCAAATACGCTGAAATGAGTACCGAAGAAAAGCAAATAGAGCGTTATGAAAAAGTGGTTAGCGAATGTGCCGATTTTAGTGAACGTTTTAGCACAAGTAAGTATTTAGATGAAGTTGGCAAATACAAAAAATTATCAAATAATTATTTAAAAAACCTGAAAAAATGAGTAAATTAAGAAGGCAAATGAGCGCTAACACTGCCAGCGTTGTTGAAACCAAAAGCCTGATTGAGATCAAAGCAAAAACAGGTAACTTATACGAATCAATTGCAATTGTTGCAAGAAGAGCAAACCAGATCAACATTTCTTTGAGAGAGGAATTGCACAATAAACTGGAAGAATTTGCTTCTCATACCGACAGTTTGGAAGAAATTCATGAGAACAAAGAGCAAATTGAAATTTCAAGAGCTTATGAGAAAATGCCAAATCCGGCAATTTTAGCAACTCAGGAATTCATGGAAAACAAAATCTATTATAGAAGAAATAACGAACAGGATCTGTTCCGTTAATATAAAATTGTTCTAAATCATAGAAAACGACAGCAACTGCTGTCGTTTTTTGTTATTTTCAAGTTCTAATTAGGGTAAGACCAAACCATGAATAATAAAAATATCCTCTTCATTCTTGCAATCATCGGCTGTTCTTTACAAATGCATGCCCAGGAATTGAATGCACGTGTGACTGTATTGTCGAACAAAGTGGGTACCTCAGTTGATAAGAAAGTTTTCAATACTCTTCAAAATCAACTTACTAATTTTTTAAATACAAGGAAGTGGACGAACGATACCTATCGTGTTAATGAAAAAATTGAATGCAGTTTTATTGTCAGTATTGAATCAGTTGTTGAGCCTAATGTATATAAAGCAACATTAAGTATTCAAGCCGCTAGACCCGTTTTTAATGCATCATATAAATCTGCACTAATCAATTTTCAAGAACCCGATTTTCAATTTAAATACTTAGAATTTCAGCCCGTTGAATTTAATGATAGTCGAGTACAGGGAACAGAAGCAAGTATTGGTAATCTAACTGCAGTATTTGCTTTTTATGCATATACGATTATAGGAATGGACAATGATTCATTTAGTCCA
>CAIJLK010000231.1 GCA_903821465.1 uncultured Bacteroidota bacterium
AATCAGTTACAGGTTTAACGTCGATCTGAGAACCAGGTAAGAAAGTTTCCATTCCAAATACGTCAACGATCAAACCACCTTTGGTTTTGCTGGTAACAGTACCTGTAATAACTTCTCCAGTTTTGTGTACTTCCACAATACGCTCCCAAGCACGGAAAATCCTTGCAGACTTACGGCTCAAATGTAGATTTCCATCTCTGTCTTCTTTCTCAACCACCATTACTTCTACTTCGTCACCAATTTTCAATCCCTGAACATCACGGAATTCGTTCAGAGAAATTAAGCCATCACTTTTAAAACCAATGTTGATCACAACATCTGTTTTAGTTAAAGCAACTACTCCACCTCTTACGATTTCGCCATCAGTAATTTGTACAAAAGTGTCATCGTACACTTTGTCGTACTTCATTCTTTCAGTTTCGGCATAAGAGCTAACATTACGTTTGTCGATGCTCCAGTCGAAATCATCATGTGCAGTTTCAATAGCGATAGGCGCTTCAACGATTGCGGTTGGCGCTTCAATGATTTCAGTTGGCGCTTCAGCAAGTACTTCTGCTACAGGTGCATTTGTTGTCGCAGTAGGAACTTCAACAGCTTCTGAAGCTGCAGCGTTCTCCTGTGCATCTGCGTTTAATTGTTTCAAGAAAAATTGCATAAAATAACCCCGAGGGTTTATAATTCGGGGCTGCAAAGGTAAGGGAATGCCGTTAAAATCAAGGTTTTTTAGCCTTAAAAACAAGGTTTTACTTCCTATTTACAAGGCTTTTTTTTCAATTTTTACAACTTTTTCGTCAATTAGCCCTAGATATTATCCAAAGATTATATTTATTGCCAAATAAAATCACATGAAAAAAACAATAGTTATTGCAGCTACCCTCTTTCTGGGATGTGCAAAAAACAGCGACCACCACGCTATTATCGTTCCTGATGTTATTCAAGCAAATAATACCCGAGGAAATATCGCCGGTGTCATCTATTTGTATGATGAAGATGGCATTAGAATGGGAGACAATGGATATGTAACGGTCAGCATCGACAATAGCACGGTTAGTACAACAACTGATGCAAGTGGTAAATTTCAACTCGACAGTATTCCTGCAGGAACCTATGATATTACTTATTCAAGAAATGGGTTTGGTAGTGGAAAAATCATGGGACTTTATCATGCCGCCACAAACCATGCAACTACAATGATTACAAAGAACGAATCGATGGCGATGAATTCAACCCTTGCTATCAGCAATTTAGTTGTTCAGGCTTTTGAACCAGCTGTACAGCAATTAGGTGTAAATGGTTTTCATATCGTTCCGGTTTTTGACAACCCTTCTGGAAAAGAAAAATGGGTACACTTATTTTTCTCTGATAATAGCGGCGTAGATGCTAGTAATTTTCAGGCCGAAACAAAGATCAAAGTATCTGGTTCTGCAGCTCAATTGAATAATTATAATCTAACTACTAACTGGTTTGAAGGATTGGGTTTCCAAAAGGGACAAACCATTTATGTAAAAGCATATGGCGATAGTTTTTTAGCTGATGCTTATACAAATCCACTAACAAACCAAACAGTGTTTCCAAGCTTAAGCACGAAGCCAAGCAACACCGTTTCATTTGTGATTCCAATAAAATAATCTTTCCAAAAAAGATATAAAAAAAGGTCCCGCCGAGTCATTCTCTGCGGGACCTTTTTTTCTTAGATGAGCCTCAGCTTAAAAGCGGAGGTTATCGTCTATTCCTTTTCATGTTCTCCACTCTTCACTTTTATCTTTTATCTTTTATCTCTTCACTTTCTTCTTCTTCCACTCTTCCCTCTTCACTCTTCACTTTTATCTTTTATCTTTTATCTCTTCACTTTTATCTTTTATCTTTTATCTTTTATCTTCTTCTTCCACTCTTCACTCTTCACTTTTATCTTTTATCTTTTATCTTTTATCTTAATTCCATCCCCCACCGAGAGCACGATACAAGGCAACTATTGAATTCAGTTTTTGTTGCATTAAAACCGACTCCTGCAATTCTGCATCGAATAAATTATTTTCTTGGATTAGCACTTCTAAATAAGAAGTATATCCATAATTATATCTGGCTTGTGAAAGTTCTAATGCTTTAGTTCCAGCATCTACCTGAATTTTCCTTTTTGCATATTCTTCTTCAAAAGTCTTTGTAGATATCAAAGCATTATTCACATCAGCAAATGATGCAAGAACAGTTTGCTCAAAAGCAAGTTGAGATTGCTGTGTTCTAATTCTTTCTACATCAACTTTTCTTTTATTCTGACCGAATTGAAAAATCGGACCAACTAATCCTCCAAAACCATTTGCTACAAACCCATTTGATAGGAGTGAACTTAATTGGGGACTAGCAAAGCCAAGGATTCCAGTTAATGAAAAAGATGGATATCGAGCAGCTTGTGCTACTCCTATTTTTTCAAACTGTGCCTCTAATAATTTTTGAGAAGCTCTGATATCAGGGCGACGTTGTAATAATTGAGAAGGTAATCCAACCGGAATATTAGGTGGCAACATTTGATTGAAATTCGTTGTACCACGAGGTACAATCCCATAGGACCTTGCCATCAACAAGTTCAATGAATTTTCTGTTTGCTTAATTTGCCGCTCAATATTCGGGATCAAAGCAGCAGCCTGAGCTTCTTGTTGTACTGCCTGAAAACGATCTAATTCAGAAATATACCCTTTCTCATATCGATCTGTGATGATGCGCGTATTTTCTTTTCTAGATGCAACTGTTCTGTGCGCAATTAGTAAACGATTATCCAAATCTCTTAACAAAAAATAAAGGGAAGCAACATCTGCAACTAGACTCACTTTAAGTGCGTTAGTGTTTTCAACAGTTGCCAACATTTGCGCGCGCGCAGAAGCTGTAGCGCCTCTTAATTTTCCCCAAAGGTCTATTTCCCAATTAAGAACTCCAGATGCTTTTAATGCGGCACTATTTAGTCCCCCACCAACTTTTAAAGCATCAATACCAGCAGTTCCTCCACCAGCTTGTAATTGATAATTGAAAGAAGGCATTTGATTTAGATGTATAATATCTAATTGAGCCTCTGCTTCCAGCACCCTAGATGATGCAAGCAATAAATTTCTATTACTATCTAGTGTTGTTTTAATGATTGATTGTAGTGCAGGATCTTTGAATAACTCAAACCATTTAACCAATACACTTGAATCAGCATTATTAGCATCAGTAAAAGCAACAGGTGTATTTACAACTGGTTGTTGAAAACTACCGCCAACTTTACATCCACTAATGATGAGCGTTGCCAATATGCAACTAAGAATAAAAAACTTCTTCATAAATTAATGCGTTGTGTTATTAGACGGAGTTGCTTCTTCTGCAACTTTTATATTATTCTTTTTCTTTCCTTCAATTAATACGAAAAATGCAGGAATCAAAATCACTCCAATAATTGTTGCAACTAACATTCCACTAAATACAGAAGTACCCATCACCCTTCTTGCTTCAGAACCTGCGCCCTTTGCAGTCATTAATGGAATTACCCCAAGTATAAATGCGAATGATGTCATTAAGATAGGCCTAAACCTTAATCTAGCACCTTCAATAGCTGCTTCAAAAGGAGCCATCCCGTCTTGATCCATTTTCATTTTTGCAAACTCTACAATCAGGATCGCATTTTTTGCATTCAATCCAATCAACATAACCAATCCAATTTGTGCAAATACATTATTTACATAAGTGGTTGCAAAAAGTCCACCTATGAATAATCCGAGCAACGCACCCATCACCGCCCAAGGCGTTCCTAACAAAACACTGAATGGTAATTTCCAGCTTTCATATTGTGCCGCAAGAATTAAGAATACAAATAACAATGCCATTGCAAATACAGAGGCACCTTTACCTGCTGATTCTTTTTCTTGATAAGAAGTATTGCTCCATTGATAGCCAATATCATTAGGTAAAGTTTCTTTTGCAACTTCTTCTAAAGCATTCAAGGCTACTTCTGAACTTACCCCAGCAGCAGGCACCCCGGCAATTTCAACAGCACGATAAATATTAAAGTGATTCGTATAAGCCGGACCAGAAATATCTTTCACTTTTGCTAATGTTCCAAGTGAAACCATATTTCCAGCAGGATCGCGAACAAAGTATTGATTAATATCATCGGGCTTCATTCTAAAATCAGATTCAGATTGGAGATAAGCGCGATACTGACGACCAAAAGCATTAAAATTATTTACGAATGCTCCACCCAAATAAGCTGAAATAGCGCCATTCACTTCTTGTAAGGAGATCCCTAATTTTTGAACTTTCTCTTTATCAACCTGTATTGATTTCTGAGGCACATTTGATCTGAACAAAGTATACACTTTGCCAATCTCTGGACGCTTTGAAGCAGCAGCAATGAATTTCTGCGCCTGCTTAGAAAGATACTCAGGTGTATTACCTGCTTTATCTTGTAACATCATGGTAAATCCGGCACCAGTACCTAGACCTTGAATTGGAGGTGGCCCAAATACGATAACTGTTGCGTCAGTTATTGCTTTTGATAATTTACCATTCATATCAGCAATGATTTGCGCGGCAGTTCTATGACGTTCATCCCATTTCTTCAATTGAATAAATGCCATCGCAGAATTAGAAGTAGTAGTTCCCGACAGCATATTAAATCCAGAGATTGCAGTATAAGAATCGACCTCCTCTACATGTTCAAAAAAACTAGCCACTTTCGCAGAAACTGCATCTGTTCTTTCTTTAGAAGCAGCATCGGGCAATTGAATAGCAAGCATGAAATAACCTTCGTCTTCTTCAGGTACAAAACCTCCAGGAACTTTTTTGGAAAGAACAACTGTTGCTACACAGATTAATCCAAGTATCAATAATGTCAACCATAATTTTCTTGCCGCGAAACTGGCCAGTTTTACATACCCATTGGTAAACTTGTTGAAGTAGTTATTGAACCCATCAAAGAATTTTTGTAATAATCCTTTGCTTTCCTTTTTTGGTTTTAATAGAATGGCAGCTAAAGCCGGACTTAAAGTCAATGCATTAAAAGCAGACAATGCAACTGATATTGCAATAGTGATAGCAAACTGCTGATACAATCTTCCGGTGATTCCACCCGACAATGCAACTGGAATAAATACGGCACAAAGAATCACAGCAATAGCTACAACGGGGCCTCCTACTTCCTTCATCGCCTTACTTGTTGCAGCTTTCGGTTCCAGACCATGTTCTATTTCATGGATCACCGCTTCTACTACCACAATGGCATCATCCACAACTAATCCAATGGCCAAGACCATTCCTAATAAGGATAATTGGTTTACAGAGAACCCTAATATTGGAAATACAATAAATGTTCCAATTAATGATACAGGAACTGTCAACAATGGAATTAAGGTTGCACGCCAATCTTGTAAGAATAAGAAAACAACTAAAATAACCAATAACACCGCTTCAAATAAAGTATGGATTACTTCCTCAATACCAACTGTAATAGCTTCAGTTGTATCTAGACTAATTTTGGTTGCTAAACCCTGTGGAAAGTTTTTTTCTAACTCATCCATCTTGGCTTTTACTTTAGTTCTTACATCTAATCCATTGGCCCCTGGGATTTGGTAAATGGCAACAACAGAACTTGGACTTCCATTTAAATTACTACTCAGGTTATACATTTGTAAACCGAGTTCAATTCTTGCTACATCTTTTAATCGAACCAATGCACCGTTCGGGTTTGATTTTAAAATAATATTTCCAAAATCTTCTTCTGAAACCAAGCGTTGTTGCAGTGTAGCAGTGTATGTGTTTTGAACTCCTTTCTTTGAAGGCTCATCGCCAAAAGAACCACCAGGTACAATATTGTTTTGAGCTCTGATAGCAGAAATTACATCAGAAGCAGTGATCTTTAATTTAGCCAATCGGTCAGGCTTTACCCAAATACGCATCGCATATTCAGAACTACCCATGATCGACACATCTCCTACTCCCTTGATACGTTTAAGTTCATCAACCAGATTAATGAATGCATAGTTATTTATAAAATCTGCATTGAAAGATTTTGTTGGAGAATAAACAGAAAATAACATTAATGGGAATGTGAGTGATTTTTTCACATTCACACCCAGATTAATTACTTCGGGAGGAAGAAAAGGATTCGCTCTCGATACCCGATTCTGAGTAAGCATATTGGCAATATCCAAATCAGTACCAACCTCAAAGGATACTTGTAAAGACATGCTCCCGTTGAAGTTTACAGATTTCATGTACAACATATTCTCTACCCCATTTACTTGTTGTTCAATGGGAGTAGCAACGGTCTGTTCCATATCAACCGCATTCGCACCTGTATAGGCTGCAGAGATCTGCACCATGGGAGGCGTGATCTCGGGATATTTTGAAACCGGTATGCCTTGAAGCGTTAATAATCCCATGATTACAATGAAAATAGAAATCACCATTGCAACTATCGGTCGGCGTATAAAAAATTCACTCATAAAATCAGTTAACAGATAAATTATTAGTTAGATGTTGAATCGTAGTTCCAACTTATCAAAGTTGGTTTAATTGGAACTTTTGGATTAACAATAGCACTACCTACAATGGCTACTTTAGCACCCATTTGTAATCCGCCGTCAACGATCCAATTACTACCTACACGCTTACCAACTTTCACTGCAGTTGGGCGAATCAGGTTACTATCATTTACTACAAATACCTGATAAATATTCTGAATTTGATTTACAGCCTGCTGAGGAACCAAGATGGCATCTTTATATAAATCTGTTTGCAAACGAATTTTTGCATACTGACCCGGACGTAATAGATTTTTGGCATTCGGAAAAGCTGCTTGAATTAACAATGATCCAGTAGCTGGATCAATCTGCCGATTCGATAAACTAATGGTGCCAGTTTCCGGATAAACAGTTCCATCACTCAACACTAATTGAACAGCAATTTGATTTTGTAAGATTTTGTGATCGGTATTTGTTTTAGCCTTTGCAAACTTCAAGTATTCATCTTCACTGATAGAGAAGCGAACGCGCATCGTTCCAATGGATGAAACCGTGTTTAATGGTGCTGTGGTAAGCTTCCCAATATAATCACCAACCAATACTTTTGAAATTCCGATCACTCCAGTAATTGGGGCATTAATATGTGTGTAATCTAATTCAATCTTGGCATTGCGAAGAGCCGCTTCTGCTGCATCAACCTGACTGATTGATGCCTGATAAGCAGCTTTTGCAGCATCCAAATCTCGCTGACTTAATGCATGCATTGCAGTCAAGGGTTCTACCCTGTCAAGCTCTGACTTGTTTTTTACTCTTCCAGTATTTGCTTCTACTAATTTGGCTTGAGCTTGATCAATTTTATTTTTAATTGGCAAGTCATCAACTGTATATAACAATTGACCCTTTTGTACCATATCACCTTCTTTAAAATGAATGCCGGTAATCCATCCATCAACTCTTGATTGAATTTGAATATCTTCTTGTCCGAATGTCTCACCAACATACTCAGAATAAACCGGCACTGTTTTTTGACCAACAGCCACAACATTTACATCGGGGCTAATTACCAGTTCTTCTGCTTTCTTTTCTTTGCAAGCGAGCAGGGAAATTGTAATAAAACTTCCAGCTAAAATAAAGGCGGGAATGGATCTCATAAATTCTCAGATTAAATTGATAGCTAATTATATAGAGATCGAAAATAATAATAAAATCAGTTAAACATTTGATTCAATTGTTATATTAAAATCGGATTAATAAAAAGCCCCTTTGATTAAGATTACTCATCAAAAGGGCCTAAAATATAAAACAAGTTTTTACGATTGTATATACGACTGTAAATGAGAAATGGTTTCCTGTTGATTCAGAATTGTTTCTAAAACAACATCATGCATAGAAACGATGCCAGTAAGTTTCCCGTTTTCGATAACTGGCAGGTATCGAATTCTTTTAGTAGTCATTAATTGCATGCATTTTTCAACTGTGTCTGTTGGTAAAATGGAAGGGAATTCGGTTGACATGATCTCAGAAACGGGGGTATCGCTTGAACTCTTTCCCATCAGCACAATTTTTCGAGAATAGTCTCGCTCGGTTATGATACCTATAAACGAATCACGTTCAAGAACCACCAGGGAACCGATATTGTGCTCGGCCATAATTTCCAATGCTTCAACAACCGAAACCGTAGGTGAAACATAGCTTACTTTATTTCCTTTCCTTTTTAGGATATCGCTTACTTTTCTCATGTACTTGTTTTGAATCCTTAATTTAATCAATCCTCAGGATTTAGACAAGATTTTTTATGCTTTTTTAATGTAACAACAATGATCTAATCACAGAATTTCACTAAAAAAGCTGTCCATTTTAATGAAATTTTATCCTTCTCTAATTGGGGGTTTCAAAGTTCTTGTATATCTTAATACCCCTAAACTAAAAATTAGCTATATGAAAAAAATGTTACTAGCCCTAACGGCTTTTGTATTCATGACTAGCATGAGTATCGCACAGAAAAAAGAAGAAAAAGCTAAAGCAACAGAGAAAGCAAAAACAGAAAAAGTAGCGCCAGCTGCTAAGCCTGCCCCTGCTCCCGCTGCTAAACCTGCTGCACCAGCTGCTAAGCCTGCAGCTGCAAGTCCAACAAAAAAGGATGGCACTCCAGATAAGCGTTTTAAAGAAAACAAAGAAGCTCCTAAACCAGCTGGACCAACTAAAAAAGATGGCACTCCAGACATGCGTTACAAAGCAAATAAAGACGCAGCTAAGAAAAAAGGCTAATATTATTACCAACACATGCGCCCAGGATCCCGAGTACGCTGGATTGGGGCGCTTTTTTTATGCCTGACTGATGGCATTTGCAGCGACCCAACCACTGGTCCATGCATTTTGAAAATTAAATCCGCCGGTCACACCATCTATATCCATGATCTCACCAGCAAAATAAAGATGAGGCATCTTTTTACTCTGCATAGTATTCGGATCTATTTCATTTAATTTAATCCCACCACAGGTCACAAATTCTTCTTTGAAAGTTGTCTTACCATCGACAGAAAATTCTGCAGCAGTTAAATTTTTAATCAATTTATTTTGTTCTTTCGATAGAAGATCTGCCCATCTAGTTTCCTCCTTTATGTCAGACAAATACAATAAATAATTCCACAATCGATTGGGTAATGCAAAAGGATTTTTGTTCATCATTTTTTGCGCAGCCAATTCTGTTCGAATACTATGCCATGAATCTCTTAAACTTTGTTCATTATAATCGCTCAGCCAATTAACCATGATGGTGAACCGATACGATGCGTCGGCCAATATCCTGGCCCCCCAGGCAGATAGTTTTAAAATAGCCGGACCACTCATTCCCCAATGCGTAATCAACAAGGGACCCTGTTCCTGTAATTTGGTTCCCATTACTTTAACTGTTGCTAAGGGAACAGAAAGCCCCATCAAAGAACTGATCTTATTGCCGGGCATGTTAAATGTAAATAGGGATGGCAGAGGCGCTTCAATATTATGACCTAATGCAGTTAACCAATTAAACATTGCTGTCTTAGGATAGCCCCCACAAGCGATACATAAGTAATCTGCTAGGATCTCTTTCCCGGTGATCGACAATAATTTAAACTGATTGTTTTCTTTTTTTATCTCACTGATCTCTGTCTGTAAAATTACTTTTACTGCATACTTATCAGCTTCCTGTAACAAACAATTGATGATCGTTTGAGAATCGTTCGTTGATGGAAACATCCTGCCATCGTTTTCCGCAACTAATGTTACATGTCTATCCGCAAACCATTGAATGGTATCCTTGGTATTAAATTGATGAAATGCTTTTTTAAGAAACTGCGCACCACGAGGATATTTTTTTACTAATTCTTGTATTTCAAAACAGGCATGAGTTGCATTACATCTTCCGCCCCCACTTATTTTCACTTTCGATAAAAGTTTATTGCGCTTCTCTACAATGCAGACTTCTAGAGCAGGGTTCATCCTTGCTGCATTGATAGCAGTAAAAAATCCTGCAGCACCACCTCCTATCACTAATAATTTTTTCTTCATCGGTTTTATTTCATCATCATGATGGCAGCAAAAGTTTCTATGCCATTCCATAAGTTTTGCAAACGAATATTTTCATTTTCTGCGTGTTGGTTATTATCGTGGTTGGCTATAGGCACAGTGATGGTAGTAGCTTTTAAGTATTTTTCAAAAACAAATAATGGCAGGCTTCCTCCCATTGATGGCATTGAAATTATTTGATCTGATGTTGTTGATTGTATTGCTTGTATTAAATGCTGTGCAATAGGCAAATCCATCGAAGTTCTCTGCGCATTATAACCATCACTTAAAACGATCTTTGCAATTTTATTATGAGATGCACGCTCTTGATCTGTTGGGTCTTTTGTAACTATAAAATATCCTTGAGATTGAATATGCTGCACCAATTTTTCTTGTTGTTTTTTATAATCATTACCTGGAACCAATCTTAAATCGATAGATGCAATTGCAGTGGTGGGAATTATATTGCTTGACAGTTTCCCTACGTTAGCACTTTGCATTCCATTAATATTAAGAGTAGGCAATAAAATGGATTCAGCTAAAGATTTACCCGTCATTTCTTCTGACATAAATCCTAACTCTGTTTTCATTTGCTGATCAGGCGAAGGGATTGCTGCAACTGCTTTTTTTTCTCGATCAGTGAGTGGAGTTACATCATCGTAAAATCCTTTGATCAATACCTTTCCATGATCATCTTTCATGGATGCCAAAAGCTTTGCCAATTCAAGTGCAGGATTAGGAGCCCAGTTACCATAGTGTCCACTATGCAATGGACGTTTACTTCCAAATACAGTGATCTCTGCATGCGCATCGCCCCTAGCACCAAAGACCAACATTTTTTTCCCTGTTTGATGAACTGGTCCATCGCAAATTACCCACAGGTCTGATTGCAATTGAGCTGCATATTTTACGAGTATCTCATGTAAATGATCGGAACCTGCCTCTTCTTCCCCTTCAAAGAAAAACTTGATATTAAAATCTGGATGTTTCCCATTTGCGATTAGTGATTCGTATGCAGAAAGAATAGCCATCACCCCTGCTTTATCGTCGGAGGCTCCACGAGAATAGATGCGCCATTCAGGATTGATTTCTTCCTTTTCTTTTGGCCAATTAATGATAGTGGCTTGTTTCTCTAATGAACCATTTAATAACATTGGTTTAAAGGGATGCAAGCCCTTCGACCATTTAGTACTATCCACTGGTTGTCCATCATAATGCGCATAAAAAATGATCGTTTTTTTTGCGTTTGGCACTAGTACTTCGCCATAAACAGCAGGTGGGATTTTAGGAGTAGTTGGATATAATAATTGAATATTTTGTATCCCTCTTTTTGCCATCATATTTTGAATATATGCGGCATTCTTTTGCATATTAATTGTATCAGGAGCAAGATTGGGTATTGCTAAAAAAGAAACATATTCCTGCAGCCAGGCATTCGATTGCTTTTCGCGATAACTACGAATCTGCTTTGTAAGATCCGACTGTGCATGAGTTTGCAGTGTCAAGAATAGTATCATCAAGCAACAAAACATTTTTTGCATCTGCATTAGTTTTGTTGAAGATACAAAAGCTAGTAATAGGAACTGTTCAAGTGTGGATTTGCTTTTTCAGCAGCTTCGATCATACTAAAATCAGACAAGATTAATGCTTGGTTTCTTTTCACACAAACATCGTGTTCGAAATGCACAGAAGGCTTACCATCGGCAGTTCTTACAGTCCATCCATCATCATCGGTATACACTTCTTTGACGCCTAAATTGATCATAGGCTCAATGGCTAAGACCAAGTTCTCTTTCATTTTTGGTCCGCTCCCACGCTTACCATAATTCGGAACTTGTGGATCTTCGTGAAGGCTTCTACCTAAACCATGACCAACTAATTCACGAACTACTCCGTAACCATATTTGCGTTCTGTATGATCTTGTATAGCAAAAGAAATATCACCAACGCGGTTGTTGATGGTTGCTTTTTCGATGCCTTTGTATAAAGACTCTTTGGTAACTTTTACGAGTTGTAAAACTTCAGGACTAACCTCACCCAAAATAAAAGTATATGCATGATCTCCGTGCCAGCCATTTAAGATCACACCCATATCAATGGAAACAATATCTCCGTTTTTAAGCGGTGTATCATTCGGGAATCCATGAACCACCACATCATTCACCGAAGCGCAAATATGATGCGGATAACCACGATAATTAAAAAAGGAAGGGATAGCATTATTTGCCTTACAAAAATCTGCACAGATCTTATCGATATCCAAAGTTGTCATACCGGGTTTCAAAACCTTTGCCACTTCAGTCAAAGTTTTACTCACCATCAAAGCTGCTTCTTTCATTAAAGCAACTTCCGCTTCTGTTTTATGATAAATCATAGTTGGTCTTCTGCTCATGTTAAAAAAAATAAACCTGTCAGGTATGAGCCAGACAGGTTTACTATTATCAAATAAGAAATTAAATAGTAGAACTAGACACTGTTTGACGTCCCTGTACACGACCGCTATTCATTAATCCATCGTACTGACGCATTAATAAATGTGTTTCGATCTGTTGTAAAGTATCTAAAATCACACCAACCATAATCAATAAAGAAGTACCTCCAAAGAAAGAGCTAAATCCTTGCGTAACACCCAAACGTTGAGCGAAACCAGGTAAGATGCCCACTAGTGCTAAGAAGATAGCGCCAGGTAAAGTGATCTTATCCATGATTGATCCGATATAATCTGCAGTAGGCTGTCCGGGTTTAACACCAGGTACAAAACCATTATTGCGTTTCAAGTCTTCAGAGATCTGCTTAGGATTAAAAATCAACGCAGTATACAAGAAGGTGAATCCAATTACCATTATAGAATAGATCACCATGTACCAAACATTGCTATGGTCGTTGAAAATTCGAACGATACCTTGAGCTGAATCAATATTTGTGAATGAAACCAATGTAGGCAAGAACATGATTGCTTGCGCAAAAATGATCGGCATTACACCGGCACTGTTTACTTTAACAGGTAAGAACTGACGAGCACCACCGAATTGGCGGTTACCAATAATTTGTTTTGCATAGTTCACTGGGATCTTACGAACACCTTGAACTAGCACAATCAATGCCATGATTACAGCAACTAGGATGGCAATTTCGATTAAGAAAATCAGCAAACCACCGCCGCCTTTTTGTTGTTTACTTCCAAATTCTTGAATCAAGTTTTGTGGAAGACGAGCAAGGATACCTACCATAATAATAATAGAAGTACCGTTACCTAAACCTTTATCTTGGATCTTTTCTCCCAACCACATAACAAACAGGGTACCTGCAGTTAAAGTAAGGATCGTAGAGAACCAGAAGAATGGTTTATAAGCAAGCAAAATCGCCTCTGCATAACCCGGACTATTCAAATAGCCAACATATGCAGCTGCTTGGAAAATGGTAACGATTACGGTAAGGTAACGTGTCCATTGATTAATTTTTTTACGTCCGCTATCTCCCTCTTTCTGAACCTTCTGTAATTGAGGAACCAAGATGGTCATCAACTGCATGAAGATCGAAGCAGAGATATAAGGCATGATACCCAAGGCCAAAATAGAAGCCTGAGAAAATCCCCCACCTGCAAACATGTCGAAGATTCCTAGAAGACCATTGCTTTTAGTAGCTCTTTGAGCTGCTTCAATACCATTTGGATCTAATCCAGGTAATACAATGTGGTTACCGATACGATAGGTCAGAACTAGTGCTAATGTAATAATGATCTTATTACGCAACTCTTCGATGGCCCAAATATTCTTTAAAGTCTGAACTAATTTTTTCACTGATTCTGTTTGTTAGAAGTTAATGCCTCAAAACCAAAAAAGACGCATCACCGATGCGTCTGGAAAGTTACAGTAAAATTACTTTACTATTTCAACGCTTCCACCAGCTGCTTCAATAGTTGCTTTGGCTTTGTCGCTCATTTTGTTCACTTTGAATGAAAGTTGTGCTTTCAATTCTCCGGTTGCAAGTATTTTTACTTTATCAGTTCTGCTAATCAAACCGTTGATATATAAGTTTTCAAGAGAGATCTCTGTGAAACCATATTTTTCAACTAGTTGGTCTAATTGACCTAGATTAAATACTTTATATTCTACGCGGTTAATGTTTTTGAAACCACGTTTAGGAATACGACGTTGTATTGGCATTTGACCACCTTCGTGAGCCATTTTGCTTTTGTAACCTGCGCGGCTCTGACCACCTTTGTTACCTTTAGTAGAAGTACCACCTTTACCTGATGCTTCTCCTCTACCGATACGGATTGCTTTGTGAACTGAACCAGCTGCTGGTTTGAGTGTGTGTAATTTCATCTTTAATTGATTTTGAACTTTTCGGGGAATCACCCCTCGCTTTGTATTAAATAACTAAAATTAAAAATTAGGAAAGAGTAGTCGTAAGGGTATACAACTATTCTTTCCTAATATTTTTGATGTATTAAGCGACCTCTTCCACAGTTACAAGATGGCTAACTTTATTAACCATACCTAAAATTTGTGGAGTTGCTTCAACTTCTTTAATAGCGTTCAACTTATTCAAGCCTAAAGCCTGCAAAGTTAATTTTTGACGCTCTGGTCTGTCGATACCGCTTTTTACTAATTTGATTCTAATCTTTTTCATGGAATATCTTTTTCGGTATTATCCGTTAAATACTTTAGACAGTTTAACTGTACGAGTTTTAGCAACCTGTACTGGCTCTCTTAACAAACCTAAAGCTTTGATGGTTGCTTTAACCACGTTATGTGGGTTAGCAGAACCTAAGCTCTTTGCAAGAACGTCAGTGATACCTGCGCTTTCAAGAACCGCACGCATACTGCCTCCCGCGATCACACCCGCTCCATGTGCAGCTGGCTTGATCAACACTTTGGCAGCGCCTTCTTTAGCCCACTGTTCGTGCGGAATAGTACCGTGCATTACAGGAACTTTAGTAAGGTTCTTTTTAGCATCATCAATACCTTTAG
>CAIJLK010000232.1 GCA_903821465.1 uncultured Bacteroidota bacterium
AAGATCAGATGCATTTAAAGTACGAATCACAGCTTAGGGAACCATTGGTGTATGGTGATAAAAACTACCACCAGGTAACAGAAGATATTGTGCGCCCCATTGAAGCTAAACCTACCAAACTCTGGTATGTTGGTTTTTATTTCGCGGTGTGCTTATTGATGTTTGGTGTCTATTCCATTTACAGAGATGTAACCTATGGTATCGGACAGTGGAACTTGAATAAGACCGTGGGTTGGGGTTGGGATATCACCAACTTCGTATGGTGGGTTGGTATCGGTCACGCCGGTACACTGATCTCAGCGATCTTATTATTATTCCGTCAGGGTTGGAGAACAGGTGTAAACCGAGCTGCTGAAGCAATGACCATCTTCGCCGTTATGTGTGCGGGTCAGTTCCCGATCTGGCATATGGGTCGTGTATGGATGGCTTTCTTCGTATTGCCTTATCCTAACTCACGCGGACCATTATGGGTGAACTTTAACTCACCATTGTTATGGGACGTATTTGCGATCTCTACTTATTTCACTGTTTCTTTATTATTCTGGTATAGTGGTTTGTTGCCGGATTTTGCAACTGTTCGTGACCGTGCTTTCACCAAATTGCGTAAGCGTTTATATGGTGTTGCGGCTTTCGGATGGACTGGTTCTACTAAACATTGGCAGCGTCACGAGTCTTTATCACTGGTACTTGCAGGTTTAAGTACACCATTGGTATTGTCTGTACACACAATTGTATCTTTCGACTTCGCCACTTCAGTTATTCCTGGATGGCATACTACAATCTTCCCTCCATACTTCGTGGCTGGTGCGATCTTCTCAGGATTTGCTATGGTGCAAACTTTGATGTTGATGATTCGCAAGATTTTTAGCATGGAAGATTATATCACAGTTGGACACATCGAAGCAATGAACAAAGTAATTGTTCTTACTGGTTCAATTGTAGGTGTTGCCTATCTAACCGAGTTGTTCATGGGTTGGTATAGCCAGAACAAATACGAAGGATATACTTTCTGGTATAGCCGTGCGAATTTGTTTAGTCCTTATGGATGGAGCTACTGGGGTATGATGGCTTGTAACGTATTAAGCCCTCAGATCTTCTGGTTCCGCAAAATGCGCAGAAACTTATTCGTTACTTTCTTCATGAGTATCATCGTAAATATTGGTATGTGGTTCGAGCGTTTCGTAATCATCGTTACCTCTTTGTACAGAGATTATCTTCCATCTAGCTGGTCTGTTTACTACAGTCCAACCATTTGGGAAGTTGGTTTCTACGCTGGTACATTCGGATTGTTCTTTACCTGCTTCTTCTTATTCGCTAAGTACTTCCCGGTAATTGCGATTGCAGAGATAAAGTATGTATTGAAAACTACGGGAGAAGGATATAAAGATAAAATGGGTCATTTAGAACATGTACCTGTGGAGGTTTTTGCTCATAGTGGTCACGGACACACTGTTGTAGAAAATGATGCTGCAAGTCATGGATAAAGAATAAAGATTAAAGAGCATTTTTAAATAATAAATTCCGTTAAAGGAAATTAGATATGGCAAAAAAGAAATTCGTAGTAGGCTGTTTCAATGATGAAGAGGTACTATTTCCTGCCGTTAGCAAAGTTCGTACAGCAGGGTATAAGATTCATGATGTGTATACGCCTTTCGCGGTGCATGGATTAGATCATGCTTTGGGTTTACGTGAAACCAGTTTACATACTGCCGGATTCATCTACGGTATTACTGGTACCACAACTGCATTAAGTTGTATTAGCTGGATCTTTACAAAAGATTGGCCTTTGAACATTGGCGGTAAGCCTCACTTTGCTTTACCAGCATGGATTCCAATTACTTTCGAATTGACTGTATTATTTGCAGCTGTTGGAATGGTATTGACATTCTGCTATATCTCTCAATTAGCACCATTTGTAAAGAAGCACCATTTTCATGCACGTGCAACCGATGATCTTTTTGTAATGGTTATTGAGTGTACTGATAAAACTAATGCAGAAGACCTTAAAGCTTTCTTAGCATCCAACGGTGCAGTTGAAACTGATATCCAGATTGCTGAAGAAGGTTGGTGGTTAGGTCGTTATGACAAAGACGAAATGCGTTTCGAAAACAAACAAATTGTTGCTGCTTAATATTTGAATCGAATAATAATGAAGAAACTATCTATCATAGCTGTTTTGTTTACCG
>CAIJLK010000233.1 GCA_903821465.1 uncultured Bacteroidota bacterium
ATACCAATAGTTACTGATGTGGGGAGTGCATTTATTTTTGTACCATAAAAATCGAGCACCGAAATATTAAGGGACTTTCCAAACAAATCGTGCAATGCAATATCAATAGCAGCAATAGTGCCAGGTTGCTTTGGAAAATGTACTGCAGCCTGATCGATGATCTCATTAAAATAGCGGATGTCTTTACCGATGATCTGATCTAGATAGCCTGACTGTAAATTAGCCAGTGTATGCGCAGGCGTTTCACCCACAACATCCACAAATGGGTTAGCGGCACCAATACCGGTCATTCCGTTTTCTAAAGTAATTTCAAGAAAAACCACTTCCGTATCGGTTATGGTTTTATAGGCAATGGTATATGGCTTGGTGAGTGGTAAATGACTTAACCAGGAATGAACAGATTTTATTTTCATAAGTTGGATTGTATAATTTTTTTCAATAAAGGAATCAATGCATCAACACCCAGTTGCAAGGGTAATAGTACGGGAAGATTTAATGCTGCTTCGTAAGTTTTTTGAAAAGCCAATGCTTCCTCTAAACTACAATGTTCAGTATTGATTGCAATGGCAATTACTTTTGAACCCAACAATTTGATCAATTCTATTTCTGAAGCAACAGAAGGAATTTCTCCCCATTCAGGAAGGTCCTCATAATATTTTCTTTTAGGTGCTACTAACAACACTGTATGTTTAGCATTGCCGGAAATCAATAACTCAGAACCACAGGGTCCTGATGGGTTGCGAAGTGCAGACTGACCTTCTAATAAAATAAGATCGGGTTGTTTTGCTTCATTGCAACTTAAAATAGCGTGTTCTAATTCTCCGGAGATAAAATCATTAACAGTAGTATCAAAAACAAAACCGAATTCTCCCCCTTGTAACCAACCCGTTTGTCCGGTGTAAATCATTTCTGCTTTAATACCGTTTTGATTAGCAGATTCGCGAATCATTCTACCCGTTGTTCTTTTACCCATGGCACAATCCATTCCAATCACTGCAATCACAGGCGTTTTCATTTTAAAAATATCGCCGGTCCAGAAATGCAAATCCTTTCTTTCTTTTGGTTTACGCACATCAGTCAATGTTACCTGATGTATTTTTGCCAATGCAACAATCTCCGGTTTATCATTTAAGAATTCGTGTAACCCATTTACAATAGAAATTCCTTTAAGGATACATAGTTCGATGATGGGCAAAAAACTTTCTGGTAATATTCCACCCACAGTAGCAACGCCAATGATACAATATTCAATATCCTGAATTTCAGCAATCGCATCTGCAACTGTTGCAAATACAGGAATGTTACGATGTTTGCCGTCTAAAACAACACCAGCATCTTGTCCGGCAAACTCAGGGTCGATCACTGCTGCAATACTAAATCGTTCAGTGCCCCTAATTAAACCATGCGCGGTTTTAGCATCGGGTTGTGCCAGGTATCCATTGGTTAATACAATCGCACCGGGCTTTTTCTTTTCTGATTCCATTTAATAATTTTATCTACTTATAAATTTTCCGGGATATTGGTTGGTTGCTTTTTTATTTTCATAAACGCAAACGCCGTTTACCCAAACCATTTTAATCCCATCAGATAGGGCTTTTGAATCTGTAAAGCTGGCATTATCTTTTACCATTGTTGGACTAAAGAGTACTAAGTCTGCATTAAATCCTTCCGTAATGATGCCGCGTTTTTTGATGCCTACATGTTCTGCCGAAAGACTCGTCATTTTTTGAATAGCTGTTTCAAGGGGCATGATTTTTTTATCACGAACATAGTTGCCCAGCACCCTTGTGAATGAGCCGTATCCTCTAGGGTGACCACCATTCGATCCATCAGAACAGATATTGGAATTGGGCCATTTGAGGAAATTGATCACGTCTTCATCGATCATCGATTTTGCAATAAGGGCTTCTACATCATTCGCATCTGGATGCGCTTTTTCATATACATCAGCTTCTGCAATTAAACCCATTAGTGTTTGTGCGGGTTTCTCTTTTCGCATGTCTGCAATTTCTGAAATGGTTTTACCTGCATACTTCATATTTGGCGCAAAACGAATCAGGATCGATTGCGTTGGGTCGAATGTATGATCCACTGCGAACTGCGCACTTGCAGGATTGGTATAATCCGTTTTTGGAAACAACACTTTTAATGTACTATGCCAATATTCGTAGGGGTAACAGTCTGCTGTGATGTCAACACCTTGAAGCCTTGCATCTTGCAACCAGGCTATGATTCCTGGCGACTTACCCCACATATCTTTTAATGCTATTTTGATATGTGAAATTTGTACCGGAATTTTTGCTTGTTTGCCAATTTCCATGATCTCTGAGAGTGCATTTACCATATCAATATCCTCGCTTCGAATATGACTAATGTATCTGCCGTTTTCTGATGCAGCAGTTTTTGCTAATTGAATTACTTCGTTTTTGCTTGAGAAATAAGCGCCCTCATATTCGAGACCAGTAGATAAACCAAGTGAACCTTTTTTTAATTCAGATAATAAGATGGCCTGCATACCTGCAATTTCTTTTTCAGATGCAGGTTTGTTCAAGCGACTTTTCCCCATTACTTTTTCGCGCAGATCTGTATGCCCAGTATAGGTAGCAATATTTACAGCAACGGGTTTTCTTGCAATTCCAGCTTTGATGCTATCAACGTAGGAGCCATAACCATCTTGTCCGGATACAATGGTTGTTACACCCTGACTCACATCAGCCAAAGCCTCAGGATATTTTTCAAGCGAACCAACAATATGGCTATGGGTATCTATGAAACCGGGAGCAAGTACAAATAATCCATTTACATCAAATGTATCAGTAGCATTAGGATTTTCTGAGCCTATATAATCAATTGTAGGGCCCGTAAAATGAACATTCGTTTTTCTTGCAGGGGTTCCAGTACCATCAATTAACCAAACATTGGTGAGAATTGTTGATTTGATTGGTCCTACTTTTTGGATATTGGGAGTCTGTGCAGACACATTAAATAAAATCATTCCCAATAAAAAAGCGAAAGTCAATTTTTGCATAATCTTTTATTGCTATAGGGTAAAAGAATTAGGTGTAGGCCGGAACCGACTTACAAGATAAAGGAATGAATGTAAAATAATAAACAGAAAAATGCGTATAGATGATAGATAAATTAACTATTTGGCTTTTCTATCTACCTGAAAAATTCCAAATGTGTTATTGTCTTCATCCACAAAATAGCCCTGCCAGCAACGATAGGGAATCGGAAATTTTGCGAGCACTATTTTACCACCGTTCGCAATAATTTTTTCTACCATCTGGTCATAGTCGCTAACCCGTATAGAACAAGTAAAAGCATTGGTACCAATACCTTGCGGAGGTAGAGCAGTAGGTCTTTTAAGTAAACCACCATGCATGTTGCGTGTTTCAATTCTGTAATATTCATTTGGGGCTTGGGGTTCAAGCACAAAATCCCAACCGAATACATTGTGATAGAAATTGATTTCTCTTTTTGGATTGGACGACTGAATTTCGAAATAGCCAACTGTATTCATGGCAACTTAATTTTTGGTGTGCAGGAAATGATTTAAAAGACTCACTTAAAATTAAACAAAATCTCACTAATAAATACTTTATATATTTGATTTTCATGTGACTATTATTTTATTATGGTAACAATTAAGTTAGTTTCATCAGAGGATGAATTAAGGGGTATTCAAGAATTACAGCAACAGAATCTTCGTAAGAATATCACAGCAACAGAAGCTGCTGAACAAGGTTTTTTGATGGCAGAATATAACCTTGCGTTTCTACAAAAGATGCACGATGCTGCGCCATCCGTTATTGCGGTTGCCGAAGGTAAAGTGGTTGGATATGCATTAGTGTCGATCAAAGCCATCAGAGATGAGCACGATTTACTGGCTGATCTATTCAATACGATTGATCGATTAAAATTCCAATCACAGGATTTAGCGAGTAGTAATTATGTGATAGTTGGTCAGTTATGCGTTGGCAAAGGATTTCGAGGGATTGGTCTAGTTGATAAAATGTATCAATATTTCAGGGATTGTTACGCAGATCAATACGAGTATTTGATCACTGATATTGCCAAGGCAAATCCCCGATCACTGAAAGCCCATCAAAGAACGGGCTTTCAAGTAATAGATGAATTAGTTTATGATGGAATCGGCTGGGATATTGTTTTGTGGGATTGGAATAAATAGTTTTATACTTTTTTGAATCCTAATTTTTCTGCTGTTATTGGCAAGTCACGCACCCTTATTCCGGTTGCATTATAGACCGCATTAGTAACTGCTGCTGCAAAACCGATCAAAGAAATTTCACCTACTCCCTTAGCGCCAATTGAATTTACAATCGGATCGGGTTTATTTACAAACCAAACATCAATCTGTGGGATATCTGTATGTAAGGGTAAGTGATAAGTCCCTAAACTTGCATTAACTATCTCGCCTGTTTCATGGTTAATGTTTAATGCTTCTTTTAGTGCCATACCTATACCGCCCACTACACCGCCTAGCATCTGACTTCTCGCAGTATTCTCGCTAATGATTTTTCCTGCATCGCCTGTTGTTACCACATGTTGTAGTTGCACTTCACCAGTCTTTGCATGAACGCGAACTTTTACAAAGTGTACAGAAAAACTGTTGATCGCATATTTGCGCATTTCGGGAGTGGCACCACCTGAATCCTTCGTTATTTCAATCAAAGGCTTACCCGACAATTTCATTAGTTCTACAATGCCAACCTTGGCATTACTTTCTTTTGTAGAAAATAGGCTCTCGTTTTTAATATCAATATCAGCAACTGTTAAGTTTTTAAAAGCGGGTACTTGTTGAATAGCCAATTCTTTCAATGCTTGTTTTAGTGTTTCGCATACCAAATTAACTGCAGAACCCAAAGTGGAAGTGGTTCCTGAACCACCCTGTGATGGTCCCGGGGGAAAATCAGAATCACCAAGAGAGAATTTGATTTTATGGATGGGCATTTGCATCGCTTCGGCAGCTACTTTTACCATGGATGTGCTGGTACCCGGACCCATATCGCTCACCGCACTTTGTAACACAATGCTTCCATCCTCTTTTAATAATAATCGCACAGAAGCCGCACCCTTGCCAGCTCCAAATACACCACCTCCCATTCCATAGCCGATCAACCAACCCTTTTCTTTTATTTTACCTGGCTGAGCTGATCTGTTTTTCCATCCAATTTTTGTCTTGCCAGCTTCATAGCAATCCAATAAATTTTTGGCCGACCAAGGCAATTTGTTTTCTGGATTTATATCTGTAAAATTTTTGATCCTCAATTCTATCGGATCCATTTTAAGTTGATACGATAATTCATCGATGGCAGATTCTAAAGCATAACAACCTGTTACTTCACCGGGTCCGCGCATCC
>CAIJLK010000234.1 GCA_903821465.1 uncultured Bacteroidota bacterium
ACCGCATTAATGAAATTGCTGAAATCTTCTACCGTACCCATCTTCATGGATTGTAAGGCCGCAACTAATTTAGTTTTCACTGCTTCGGCCATATTACTTGGAATATAGGCACGTGACGCAGCAGAACATTTTTGTCCCTGATATTCAAACGCGCCTCTTGCTAAAGCAGTAACCACTGCATCTACATTGGCACTCTTATGTGCAATTACAAAATCCTTACCTCCTGTTTCTCCCACAATTCTTGGATAGCTACGATACAGGCTCATATTCTCTCCAATGGTTTTCCACATACTATTGAAAACGCCCGTTGATCCCGTAAAGTGAACGCCTGCAAAGTCTCTATGTGAGAAGCAATTGGCACCGATAGTTGGTCCGTTTACATAGATCAAATTGATCACCCCATCAGGTAAACCAGCTTCTTTCAATATGCGCATGAATAATTGAGCAGAGTAAATCTGGGTGTTGGCTGATTTCCATACCACTACATTACCACACATAGCGGCTGATGTAGGAAGGTTTCCTCCAATGGCAGTAAAATTAAAAGGAGTGATCGCCAAAACAAATCCCTCTAACGGACGCCACTCTAATCGGTTGTGCATACCCGGACCCGATATTGGTTGCTCTTGATAAATCTTACTTAAAAAATGTACGTTGAAACGCAAGAAATCGATCAATTCACAAGATGCATCGATCTCTGCCTGATAGGCGTTTTTACTCTGACCCAGCATGGTTGCTGCATTCATTTGAAAACGGTATTTGGTAGCCAGTAAGTCGGCCGCCTTCAAAAAGATCTGCGCACGGTTTTCCCAACTCATTGCTTCCCAAGAAGATTTTGCTTTCAATGCCGCATCGATCGCCATTTTAACGTGACTCGCATCTCCGGCATGAAATGAGCCTAAAGTATGGCTCAATTCGTGTGGGGGATGGATCTCTACTAAATTGCCAGTTTTAACAGCCTTCGATCCAATATACATCGGAATCTCAATTGGCTTCTTCTTTAGATCGGCCAATGCTTTTTTAAGTGCAGCCCTTTCAGGTGAACCTGGGGCATAATTTAATACTGGCTCATTAATTGGAACGGGGTAAGAGAAATATCCTAAACTCATAATACTGTTTTTAAAGATTAGGGACGCAAGTTAAGAACAAAAACGATTATGCTTTCGATTGAGGTGTGTAGAATAATCAGTTATTTTGTACTATGGCTATCGTATTATTTGACAACAGTTCTCGCAACAGTCTTTTCCCCTTAACTTATACTAAAGCAGTTGCCGCTTTAAGATTTGGAATTCTTACTATTCAAGAAAGATGGGCAATGAAAACTAAGGAAGATGTTTTTGTTCATACAGAAGCTTATTTACAGGTTTTATATCCTATGCCCATTCTCATTGAACACCTATGGATCGATGCATCTGTAATGCCAGATGATCAATTAGTGAGTGAGATCTTGAATCTTGAAGTAGGTACTTGTTTAGTTGATGATAAAGGATTAGTGGCAGGTAGAATGGTAGTGGCATTCAATGAATTCAAAGCTGATATTTCTTTGTTTGAAAAACAGATACAAATCTCTGCTACCAGGCGTTTGAACTATTGTTGGGAAATGATGCAATGGAACGATTTGATGATACGGGAAGATTTCAAAATGGTAACCAAGGGAAGGGAATCTGAGCCTATTTCACCTACCGTTCAAGTGATGCAAACAGCTGACATATTTATTGAAGAAGGCGCAAAATTGGAATTCTGTACACTTAATGCTACAACCGGTCCGATCTATATTGGAAAAGATGCTGAGATTATGGAAGGGACTTGTGTAAGGGGACCATTTTCTTTAGGCTTTAATTCTGTTTTAAAAATGAATAGCCGCATTTATGGTGCAACCAGTCTTGGTCCGTCTTGTATGGGTGGTGGAGAAATTAAAAACTCGGTGATCATGGGTTATACGAATAAGGCACATGATGGTTATTTGGGTGATGCAGTGATAGGTGAGTGGTGTAATATGGGCGCGGGAGCAACCAATAGTAATGTTAAAAATACTGCGGGAGATGTAAAGGTTTGGAACTATGCTTCTAATTCTTATTTAAGTGTGGGACAAAAATGCGGATTGATTATGGGCGATTATTCTAGAATTGCGATTAATTCTTCGATCAATACTGGAACCATTGTAGGAGTGAGTTGTAATGTATTCGGGGCTGGATTACTGCCCACAATTTTTAATAATTTTTGTTGGGGGGTTACGGGTAATAAATACGACCTGAAAAAGGCATTCTTTGCCATCGATAATTGGAAGAAAATGAAGCATCTTACGATTACTGAGGCGGAAACTTCCATTTTGGAAAGTATATTTGCCGAAAATCAACAATAAACCGTCCCATGAGAAAGCAAATTGCAGCTGCAAACTGGAAAATGAACCTGACCCTTCAGCAAGGTGAACAATTATTGAACGATATTATTGCAAAACCACATCAGTTGGCGGCGCATCAATTAGCTGTATTTGCCGTTCCATTTCCTTATTTGCAAATGGCTGCACAAAAATTAGCGGGTAAAACAAATGTGTTTGTGGCTGCGCAAAACTGCTCAAATAAAAAAAGTGGTGCATATACAGGGGAGACTTCTGTTGAGATCTTACAGTCAGTCGGTATTCAATATGTGGTATTAGGACATTCAGAAAGAAGAGAATATTACCATGAGAGTAATCAGTTTTTAGCTGAAAAATTAGATATCTGTTTGGCAAATAATATGAAACCAATTTTCTGTTGTGGAGAGCCTTTAGCAATTCGTGAAGCAAATACACAGAATGAGTTTGTTTCAAAGCAATTGGATGAATCTTTATTCCATTTAACAGCTGAGCAATTACAAGAAGTGGTCATAGCTTATGAACCAATCTGGGCAATCGGTACTGGCAAAACTGCGTCAAGTGCTCAAGCACAAGAAATACATGCATTTATTCGCAGCCATATTGCTGCTAAATACGGAGTTGAAATTGCTGCTACTATTTCTATTTTATATGGTGGAAGTGTGAAGGCTAATAATGCTGTTGAATTATTTTCTCAACCAGATGTTGATGGTGGATTAGTTGGTGGAGCCTCTTTAATAGCCGACGAGTTTGTGGCTATCATTAATGCTTTACAATAACAGCATAAATGATTTCAACTATTCAGTGAGATTCTGATAAAACTAAGATTTATTTTTTTCTTGTGCTCTTCCCAGACGATCGTTGATGGCCCTGCCTAAACCTTCATTTGGGAAGAGTTCGGTTAAGATCATATCAAATTGAAAATCATCGATACTTCGCATCACTGAAAATAAAAGTCTGGCGGCTTCTTTCAAATCTCCTGTTGGCGATAATACATATTGATGGCCAGTTTTAAAACCATAATATACTTTTTTAAAAGAAATGATCGCTAGGTTTTTGTCCTGATTTTCCAATATCATTTTTGCAATATCACCAATATATAAAGGTGTTTTTGTTGCATAATGACTCTTCATCTGTCCCGCTGTTAAAGGCTTCTCAGAATCATCTGCTGCAACAACTTCCAGTTTAGTCAAAGCTGCGATCTGTTCTGCAGAAACGGCTCCTGTTCTGTGTAAAATTATTTTGTTGCCACTAACTTCTGCAATAGTTGATTCTACACCTACTTCACTTGGTCCCCCATCTAATATATACGCCACTTTGTTTTTTAATCCGTCTTGAACATGTTGGGCTGTGGTGGGACTCACATAACCAGATGGATTGGCACTTGGTGCTGCAAGTGGAAAGGTCAATAGCATGAGTAATTTGGTGGTCATTATTTGATTTGGAACTCTAATGGCCACTTTTGAACTTCCTGCGGTAACTAAATCAGATATGATTGGCTTTTTTGGGAGAAGCAGGGTAAATGGACCAGGCATAAATGCTTCTGCTAATTTTAAACTGATTGGATCCAGATCAGCATATTTTGAAATGGCTGCAACATCCACAACATGAACGATCAGGGGATTAAAACTTGGTCTGTTTTTGGCTTCAAATATTTTAACAACAGCTGCATCACTCAAGGCATTCGCAGCTAATCCATATACAGTTTCCGTAGGAATAGCTACCAATTCATCTGCTTCTAATAAGGTTGTAGCCTTCAATAAATTTTCACCAATCTGTGGCATGTTCTTTAAAATTGTTGCGTTAATTCAGCGGGTGTAAATAAATCTAATCTATCTAAATGAAGAATCGTTTTATCGTTTGTTTCATTTGGATGGTACATCGGAATGAACTTGGCACCAAAAATAAATTCCTCAAATGTATAGGATGCTTTTGAAATAACGGTATTAGAAAAACTTTCATCAAAGCCTTGTACAAAAACCAATAACTCTACTTCTGCATTTGACATATCTTCTTTTGAAAATTGATAAATGGGACTATCCTCATTAATAGGATGAACTAGGGTCCAATTCGCCGTCATGGTTGATGCTTTTGAAATATCTAATGGAACATCAAAGAATTTGTTTTTCATTACCCCATCTTCCAACACTTTCATGGCCATGGTAACTTTCACTTCCACATTCACCAAATAATTTTTGGTATACGGAACCATTCTAAACATCAAGGCAACTCCCTCCTTAAATGGAGAGAATAGGGCATGCTTACTATATTGGATAAATGACCTTGGTCTAGCAAATCGTCCGTATAATAATCCTGTTGCCAATGCGAAACTCATTAATCCAGTCAATGCCTCGAGTGATGCAACAAAGCTGGTGATAAAGCCAACGGGGTTGATCCTGCCATAACCTACGGTGGTAAATGTTTGGGCACTGAAGAAAAATGCTTCACCAAATTTTTCTCCTGCAGTATCGGCAACCAATCCATTTAAATGCTCAATTCCAATGATTAGATAAAGACAAGCAAATAAGAGGTTAATAGAAATGAAGAATAACATGATCGCTAAAAGGAATTTCCACCTTTTCATCGAAAGCATGGTATGGTACAAATTCAATCGCTGCCAGAAATGTAAGCCCCTGACTTCTACATTGGCAACTCCATCCTTGTTAAAAAAACGGCCGCCACCTAATGCGGTATTGGTTCCCAAACCCGTTTCATTGTTGATTTGAGCCCTTATATTTAGTTTTTTCAGTAGCATTGACATCTTCCATTATATAGATAAAAATAAACCCTTTCTACGTTCCAACGTTATTCACATGTCATTAATAACATAATCGTGTTTTTTTGAGCTTCCGGCTCCTATCTTTGCAGCCTTATGAAGAATATTAGGAATTTCTGCATTATTGCACATATCGATCATGGTAAAAGTACACTGGCTGACCGTTTATTGGAACATACCAATTCTGTGGGTCAGCGTGATATGATGAACCAGGTTTTAGATGATATGGATCTGGAACGTGAAAAGGGAATTACTATAAAGAGTCACGCTATTCAAATTAACTTTCCTTATAAAGGTGAACAGTACGTTTTTAATTTAATCGATACACCGGGTCATGTCGACTTTAGCTATGAAGTGAGCCGTGCACTCGCTGCTTGTGAAGGAGCTTTATTGTTAGTTGATGCCTCTCAAGGTATTCAGGCTCAGACAATTAGTAATTTATATTTAGCGATCGATAATAATCTTGAAATCATACCGGTGATCAATAAGATCGATATGGATGGAGCAAAAATTCCAGAAGTAACCGATCAGATCGTGGAACTAATTGGCTGTAAAGCCGAAGATATTTTATTGGCAAGTGGTAAGAGTGGAATAGGGATCGATGAAATTCTGGCAGCCATTGTAGAAAGAATTCCTGCACCTAAAGGAAGTTATGAAGCACCACTACAAGCTTTGATTTTTGATAGTGTATTTAATAGTTTCAGAGGAATTATAGTTTACTACCGGATTCTAAACGGAGTACTGAAGAAAGGCGATAAAATAAGGTTTGTGGCGTCCGGGATGGATTATTTTGCTGATGAGGTAGGGGTATTAAAGTTTACTATGACCCCGAAAGAGGAAGTTAAGGCAGGAGATGTGGGATATATTATAACAGGAATTAAAATTGCTAAAGAAGTTAAAGTAGGAGATACTATTACTTTGGCAAATAACCCTGGTGAAATGATCCATGGTTTTGAGGAGGTGAAGCCAATGGTATTTGCGGGTATTTATCCTGTAAATACAGATGAGTTTGAAGAATTGCGCGATTGTATGGATAAGCTGCAATTGAACGATGCATCTCTTACGTTTGAATTAGAAACCTCACAGGCACTAGGTTTTGGATTTAGATGTGGATTCTTGGGGCTACTACATATGGAGATCATTCAAGAAAGATTAGAACGTGAGTTTAATCAGACGGTGATCACTACTGTTCCCAACGTTAGTTTCTTGGCTTACACATCTAAAGGTGAAAAATTAGCGGTTAATAACCCATCGGAAATGCCCGATCCTACAAAACTGGATCGCATTGAAGAACCCTTTATTCGGGCGCAGATTATTACCATGCCTGATTATATTGGTAATATCATGACGCTTTGTTTGGGTAAGCGCGGTATTTTGCTGAATCAGAGTTATCTAACTCCTACAAGGGTTGAGTTAACTTTTGAAATGCCATTAACAGAGATTGTATTTGACTTTTATGATAAATTAAAGAGTCAGACCCGCGGTTATGCATCCTTCGATTATTCGCCAATTGGTTATCGCGAAGCAGATATCGTTAAAATGGAAATTTTGTTGAATAACGAGAAAGTGGATGCTTTAAGTTCATTGATTCATAGGGGTAGGGCCACTGATTTCGGACGTAAGCTTTGTGAGAAATTAAAAGAACTCATTACTAAGCAACAATTCCAAATTGCCATTCAGGCTGCTATTGGTGCAAAAGTAATTGCTCGCGAAAATATCAGTGCCTTGCGTAAAGATGTTACTGCTAAATGTTATGGTGGTGACGTAAGTCGTAAACGTAAGTTATTAGAAAAGCAGAAAGAAGGGAAGAAGCGTATGCGTCAGGTTGGTAATGTAGAAGTTCCACAAGAAGCCTTTCTAGCGGTACTAAAACTTGATTAACACCTTATTCTTAAAAATAAATAGCAAATAACTATTTAAATGATTCAAATCTCGTTAGTTCTTCTGACGCTGATTTGGATCATTTGTCTTATTAGGGCCTGGACTTGGGTCGCCCGCTTCAATATTTTTCTCGTGTACCCATTTACCGTTCTGCCATCTGAAGCCTTCATAACTTCCATAGGGTATTAAACTCTGTTTCTCCCTGATCTCTCCATTTTCACTAACTAAATGAGCGAAAATGATACGGTCGATATCCGGATCGTAATTAATTTTAGCACCAGCTTGTTTCTTAAATTCTAAACAAAACCGATAGGCAGGTTGTGGCGGTTTGATGCTATCTGGAGGATAATCGAAGTACCTACCACCAAACACAGGTTTACCTGCGTTATCAAAAGTGAGTACTTCCATCCATTTCTTGGTTGTCTTTGCATTATTCTCATCATAACCCAAAAGAGTGTAATAGTTTTTTCCCTTCCAGGTTTTAAGTATGATATTATAATAAACGGCCCCAATCCAGTTAGTGGCATCACGCACAGAATCGACTGGAAAATCTGTATAATCTGATTGATCAAATAATGGAATTAGTTTTAGTGATCCATCACTAGTATGCATTTGAATAGCCCCTTTTTGAAGGTAGGAACTAAAGTCTTTCATAATCTGCCAGGTAAAAATGCGGAAGCTGCTATCGGGTGCATATAATTTTGAAATAGTTATCAGCGAATCAAATCGGTAATTAAAAGAATAGGGAACTTTCAAAGCCTGTACTAATCCACGCGTAAATAAACTATCTGCTCTAAAACGATCAAGCATTTCTGTTGCATTCAGGATAGCTATTGAATAATCTTTAATGGACTCTTCCATTCTAGTAATCTTTTGAATAGTTGGATCAACCTTTTGTTGTGCTTGTAAAAAAGTACATAGGGTTATACCAAAAATCAGGGTTACTATTTTTTTCATGAATACTAAGTTACAAGCAAAGCATTTGAATTCAAACAGAATAAACTTTGTAGTGATGAATTTAAGATTTTATTATAGCCTGTACTTGTTTTGCAAAGTCCAACAGATTCTCGCAGCGGATATCGATCTGAGGATGCGGAAAATCCGTTTCGGGATGAGTAGTGCTAAGAAAAACAGTATGCATACCGGCATTTCTACCAAAACCCATATCACTAATTCTATTTCCCACCATCATTGCTTTGGACAGATCAATTTCAGGAAAAAGGTTGGCAGCTTGAAAAGCCATGCCTGGATTGGGTTTGCGATTATAGGAGTCGCTATCAAGATCTGTACAAAAGAATATTTTATCGATATTACCACCCCCAGCCTTTATAGCAGCTAGCATATGATGATGAATATTTTCTAAATCTTCCAAACTCATTAATCCTTTACCAACACCTTTTTGATTGGTAACTAAAATCACTTTTTTGAATAGGGGATATAAAATTGATAAGGCTTGAATGCTGCCATCATAAAATTCAAACTCCTCCCAATTACGAACATAGTCCTCCTTCTTCTCATGATTCAACACCCCATCACGATCTATAAATAAGGTATATGAATTGTCTATATCTTCTAATTTAAACATACATGCAATTAAATATCTTAACTTAAATCCCCAGCTTGAAAGCTGGGGCTATCGTATTCTCTTTCAAGTTTTTCCTCCATTTTTCACTTTTCACTTTTATCTTTTATCTTTTATCTTTTCACTTTTATCTTTTCACTTTAAAATAATTCGGCCTCAACCATCTCGCACACAATGTGCCCTACAAGTATATGTGTTTCTTGAATGCGTGGCGTGATATCTGATGGTACATTAATCAAGTAGTCGGATAGCCCTTTTAATTTTCCGCCTTTCGAGCCGGTAAATCCAACTGTAATAATTCCTTTTACTCTTGCCACTTCAAAAGCTTTTACAATATTGTTTGAATTACCTGAAGTAGTAATGCCAACTAAAACATCGCCCTTAACCATCGTGCCATCAACTAGTCTGGCATAGATCTCGTCGTAACTATAATCATTTGCCACTGCGGTTAAATAGGAACTATTGCAATGAAGTGCATCGGATGGTAAAGCCCTTCTGTTTTTATAAAATCTTCCTGAAAATTCAGCGGCTAAATGTTGTGCATCAGCGGCACTGCCACCATTACCACAAAACTGAACTTTGAATCCGTCTTGAAAACTTTTGGTAATAACTTCTACGATGCTGTCAATTGTTTTCAGCAAGGTTTCGTCTGCTAATAGTTTTGTTTTTACAGCAATACTTTCTGCTACAATATTTTTAATAGATGCGTTCATATTTTCGTATTTAGGTATTAAAGATTGGCTAGTTCTTTAATGGCTTTTGTTAAGTGTGACCAGCTATATTTTTCTTTCTCTTGTCGAAGTTGCGGTAAATAAAAGTTTTCGCCTAATTGATAGAGTTTTTTTATTCCCTCTGCAATAGCTTCTGGGTTGGGTTCTACAACCACTCCTGATTTACCATCGGGTACCATTCCAGCTAATCCGCCAACATTGGTTACCAGCATTGGTTTTTCAAAATGATAGGCTAGGGGTGTAACGCCACTTTGGGTTGCATTTTTATAAGGCTGTATCACAAAGTCCGCCGCACTCAAATAATATTTCACTTCATTATCAGCAATAAAATGTGTTCTTAGATCCAATAGATCTGCAATTCCTAATTCATTGATCAGATTTGTATACTGCAATTGATCATCATAAAATTCTCCTGCAATTAATAAAGTAGGCAATAGAATAGAAGGGTCTTTTTCTTTTTGATCTTTTAATATTTTCATCGATTGAAGTAACAGATCTAGTCCCTTGTATTTCCTTATAAACCCAAAAAATAATATGGTATTTGAATCTGTTGGAATTTGCAAATAGTTTCTTGCAGCTTCTTTAGATAATGCTTCACCAAAATTATCATATAATGGATGCTGGGTTTGTATAGCTTTTGTTTGAGTGAATTTTCTTAAATCATCCATTACCTTTTTGCTCATAGTAATGAACCCATCAACAGGCTTAATAAAGTATTGTGTAAATGGTTTATCACCCGGTCTTTTCTCGTGTGGAATGATATTATCTGCGATACAAATAATCTTAGAAAAACGATTCTTTTTGATCATTCGTAAAATAGTGCCTAAACAGGGACCCATTAAAGGCAACCAGTATCGAACAACCACCAAATCAGGTTTTGTCGCTTTAATTTGATTACCAACTTTAAACCAGTTAAATGGATTAATTGAATTAATACAAACAACAATCTTTAAATGTTTTGGAGCAGGTTCATCGCTATACTGAGATTTTCCTGGAAATAAAAAGGAAGGATATTGTAAAGAAAAATTATAGATCGTAACATCAAAACCTTCTGCCATAAATGCAAGCGCAAGGCGCTCGTTAAAAGAAGCAATACCTCCTCCACGAAATGGCCATGCTGTACCAATTAGTGCAATTTTTTTTTGCATAGAAGCTTTATCAGTCCTCGATTCCTAATTTTTTATGGATCAGGTAAATATTTCTCTCGGGTGCTGTTCTTGCAACTAACTCAGCTACAAAACCTGCTAAGAAAAGTTGTACGCCAATGATCATAGTAGTTAATGCTATAAAGAAAGCGGGTTTATTAGTTAATGAAAACTCTGCATCCATGAATTTTCCAACAATCAGATACATGCTTGAACAAAGTCCGATTAGAAAAAATAAACTACCCCACAAACCAAATAACTGCATGGGTTTTTTTCCGAATTTTCCAAGGAACATAATGGTAGCCAGATCAAGAAAACCATTTACGAATCTTTTCATTCCGAATTTGGTAACCCCATATTTTCTGGCACGATGTGCTACAACTTTCTCTCCAATTTTTCTAAAGCCACTCCATTTAGCCAGAATTGGAATATAGCGATGCATTTCGCCGTAGACTTCTATACATTTTACTACATCAGATTTATATGCTTTTAATCCGCAGTTAAAATCATTCAATTGTATACCAGAAGCTTTTCTTGCAACAGCATTATACAATTTTGATGGAATGTTTTTGGTGAGTGTATTATCATATCTCACTTTTTTCCATCCGCTTACCAAATCATATCCATCTTCCACGATCATTTTACGCAAGCCCGGAATTTCATCAGGGGAGTCCTGCATATCTGCATCCATAGTAATTACGGTATCGCCCTTGGCTGCTTTAAAGCCTTCATTCAATGCTGCAGATTTACCATAGTTGCGTCTAAAGCGGATCCCTTTGAAACAATTGTTTTTTGAAGCAATGGATTCTATCACATTCCAACTATTGTCAGTACTGCCATCGTCGATCATAATCACTTCAAAACTCAATTGTTCTTTAGTAACCACAGATTCGATCCAACTACACAATTCAGGTAGCGATTCATCTTCATTATATAATGGAATAATAATAGAAAGATCCATAGATAATTATTGTTGGTCGAAAGGTGTTGCTTGAGGATTCTTTTTAGCGACCCCTGCACCAATTGCAGAGCTGATTGCGCCGAAAATACCATATCCAAAAATGGTTGCACCGATCATAAATGGCATCATGAATTTACCAGTGAATTCAAGGGCTTTTTTTGCATCTGATTCAGATAATTGAGGGTTTTTTTCCAATTCTTTAGCTGTAATTTCTAAGATTTTATCTGTCATTTCAGGAAAAATAACTTTCACAGATAATACTGTGTATAATACAGTAACAACTATTAAAGTAGCTGTTACTTTAAAACCATGTGCAAATATATTTCCGAAACTAACTTTGCCCTCCATTTGATTCGCATAGTAAATGCAAGACCAAATAATACCACCCATAACCACTGCATAAGAAATATATCCCAACGATTTATTTTGCCATTGACCAGTCAGGTACAGTGCAATACTATATGTAATTGTGATGAGACTTATAATCAAGCCTTTCATCCATGGTTGAACAATTTTTGTTTCCATTTTAATTAGTTTGGTTTAGTTGGTAATAATTTTTCCTTTGTGTAATATACCCAAAACTTTTCCTTTCAATTCCTTTTCTAGAAAGGCAGAATTAATAGATTTACTTTTATTATTCCCGGCAGTTAAAGTAGTTGTACCATTTCTGCTAAATAAACTAAGCTCAGCTTTAGATCCCACATTGATATTGGTAGCAGGAAGATCGAAAATCTTACGGGCATTGGTAGAAAACAAGGCAACTATTTGTTCAGAACTTAATTCTGGTAAAATAGAATTGACTGCAGGATAGCTTGTTTGCAAGCCGATCATACCTGATTTTGCATATTCAAATTCACATATTTTATTGTCCCAGTTTTGGGGTAAATGGTTGCTAGCGATGCAATCTATCCATCCCTCTTTAACTGCTTTTTGAAGAGCCAACATGTCTTTGCGCGTGCGTAGTGGCGGATTTAACTTTAAATTCGTATCGTAATTTACCAGGTCCTCATCACAGAAATGCAGTTGGTAAGGGGTAACACTACAAGATATATTTAATCCTTCTTTTTTAGCTTCAGTGATCAATTCAATACTGGTAGCTGTAGAAATCCCTGTAATATGCAATTTCGAATCGGTATAGCGCGCTAGATCAATATCCCTTTTAATAATGGTCTCTTCAGAAATAGCCGGTATTCCGGGCAATCCTAATTGTGTAGAGATAATGCCCTCGTTGATCAATCCGCCTGACCCAATAGATTTATCAATCGGAACCTGAATTAATACTCCATCAAATGCTTTTACATACAATAGGGCTTTCAAGAATAAACCAGCAGTTTGAACAGGGGATAGGCCGTCTGAAAAAGCAATTGCTCCATTGTTATTCATATCATACATCTCAGCCAGATCTTTCCCCTCAATTTTCTTGGTGATGGCGCCGATAGGATGAATTGAAACAGGAAGCGAATAGCTATTTTGAACGATATAGGAAACCTGCGATTTATTATCAACAACAGGATCGGTATTCGGAAGTACAAAAACATGCGTAAATCCACCTGCTGCTGCGGCTTCTGATCCGGTTTCCAATGTTTCTTTGTATTCAATTCCCGGATCGCAAAAATGCGCGAATGTATCTACCCAGCCAACAGAAACCAGTAAATCAGGAGATTCTATTATCTGATCGGCCGACTCCTTAATATGGTCTGCGATTGCAATAATCTGATCTTTTTCAACTAAAATGTCTTTGATTAAGCCATTAAATGGCGATTGTTCATCTATAATTGTTGCTTGCCGAATCAGGATCTTCATGTAGGCTGATAAAATTTTATGCAATATAACTTGAAATTTCTTTTACTCCTATAAATGCACCCCATTTAACTAATAAATGGAAAGTTCAGGATGAGGGGGCTTTTTTAGACCTCAGACATTCCCAACAAAAAAGGAGTACTAATTTCTTAGTACTCCTTCATTTCAAATGTAAGACCTTAACTAGTTTGCTAAGTATGTAATTTCTTGTTGTGTTAGAACACGATTGAAAATTCTGATCTCGTCTAATTTACCAGGAAAGCCACTTGTATGAGTTCCTTGTATATTACCTAAAATAACTGGTAAAGAAGTATTGTTTGCAGGTGCTGCTTCATGAGTTACGTCGCTTATAAATAAGCCTTGTGTTGTAACCTGAACACCATCAATAAAAATCTGGAAATTTGAGGGAGTCAAAGTACCTGTAGTAGCTGCTTTGAATGTTACACTGAAACTATGCCAGATACCATCTGAATAATTTGCGCTTCCTGTGGTAGTTGCTTGATTTGTAACGCCAACTGCAATATTTGATTTGTATTTAGCATTCCATTGTGCAGAATTATCAGCAGCAATTGCAAATTTAAAATCACTTGGACTATTTAAGGGTTGATCACCTGCAAAAATGCTTCCTTCATGATCAACAGAACTAGCATCTTTTTGAAACCAACCTGAAATAGTATAATTTAAAATTGGATTGGTATGTAAATTATTAATCTCAATATAGTTGCTCAATATATTTGTACCTGAATTATTTCCAAAATAATAGGCACTATTAGCTTTGCCAAAACGATCTGTAGTTAATGTTGCACCATTAACTAAGCCATCGTATCCATTTCCAGACACATCATTCGCGTTACCAGAAAATGAATAGTAAGCTATCAAGTCTTTATTTAGAGACTCTGGAGTAACAGTAGTAGAAACACCATATGAGGTATTTGTTCCATTGCTATTTGCGATATTCGCAGAATTAGAAGAGACATCGATTTGTTTCTGACAAGAGGTAAAAACCAAACCGATCATTGAAGCAAATAATATTCTTTTCATCTTGTTATAATTTATATGTAAAAGAACAGATAAGTACAACCGAAAAAAATACAAACTCACTGGTATTTAATGATTTTTTAATGTTATTGTATGACTAAAATGTTATATTATACCAGTTTCTACGACTTTTCCTACAAACAGAAATACTGTTTTGGCAAACTAATAGTACTCGGCTTTACGAACTAAACAATTAAATACCGAAATAATTCTTGAGTTTTAGTTTGTATAAAGCATTCGAATAAATCCTGAAATAGATTAATTATTTTGAGTTACTTAGTAATATTTGATATAATTTCGATATGTTTCTAGCTTTACCCCCATATCCAAAAGGCTCCTTATGAACACAATTGATCTTACAAAAAGAGCTTCACAAGAAGCATTATTGTATGACTTTGAAGTTTTCAAAAATGAAAGTTTTTTTCTAAACTTTATTAAGGATTTGCCTGGGTTAGTTGTAATAATCAATGAACAAAGACAAATCATTTTTGCAAACCAATCAATACTCGACTTTCTTGGTATTGATGAATCAGTTCAATTATTAGGTGCCAGGTTTGGAGAGATCATATGTTGTGAAAATGCAAGTTTAGAAAGTACCGGTTGTGGCACATCAAATTTTTGTAGATTCTGCGGTATTTTAGAAACAATTTCGGAAAGCCAAAACACGAATAAAAAGGTTTCAAAAGAAATATCCCTAATTAGAACCCTGAATGGGGTAAAAGAATCACTTGATTTTTTGGTGAGCTGCTCTCCTTTAAAAATTCCTCGTATTTCTTGTTGGATCTTACATTTTGAAGATCGAAGTGAAAAGGAAAGGAAATCATCATTAGAAAGCATTTTTTTTCATGATATTCTAAATACGGCTGGTTTATTAAAAGGCTTGAGTGATCTAATTTTAAAACTCGACAATGGCAATCAAACTACGAGTAAGTATTTAAGGATCATGAATGATCTTACAAAAAAACTAATGGATGAAATTGACTCACAGAAAATTCTATTACAAGCTGAAAACGGGAATTTAAGATTAAAGATCAATAGTATTAATTCATTAGATATTATTGAGGAGTCTGTTTCCTATCTAGCATTTCATAATGATTTAGAAACACAAAAGATTTTAATTGATGATGTTTCCATTAATTATCCTTTTCAAACAGATTTATCTTTACTCAGAAGAGTTTTAATTAATATGCTTAAAAATGCTATTGAAGCAAGTGGTTGTAAAGAAAGTATCTTGATAGGTTGTAAAAAAGAAAATGAATCCATCATTTTTTTCGTTAAAAACAAATCTTTTATTCCAATTGAGAATCAAGGTGAAATATTTAAAAGATTATTCTCTACAAAAGCTAAGTCAGGAAGAGGATTGGGAACTTATTCAATGAAACTACTTACAGAACAATACCTTAGTGGTTGTACTAGTTTTATTTCTACAGAAAAAGAAGGCACTACTTTTTTTATTCAAATTCCTATTTCTATTAATTAAAATTCATACTAAATGAATTTTATTTTAAGAAATCACCTTTAACGCGCAAACCTGCCTCATCGTCCACCACTTTTTTCATCAACTTTTTTAATCCCTTTGGTAGTTGATCAGATTCTTCTTCATTTAAAGTCCGAATCAATTCATGGAATTCATCTTCATCATCATAATAGCCCAAATAGATATCGTAGATCCCTTTCAAATGCAGACGTATCGAGATTTCTAAATCTTCCTCATATTGGTGCATGCTAATCACAGACCACTGATCATCGTCGAGAAAGTCGAAGTGAATTTCAATATTATCCTGTGTTAACGTATATCCTAAAAACTGGTCTATTAATTTTGCAGTATGATTATTTAACAGGTCCTCGTAGTTCATAGGTTGATTTTAAACAAATAAACAACATTTCAATGAGCTTTGTTAAATGTGACCTAGGTTACTTTTAAAGGACTCGAGATTTTGTAAATTTGTAATTATGAAAAATATCCTAGCAAATTGGAATTTTATGCGTGCACTCAGGTTGATCATGGGTGTTATAATTATTATTCAAGGGGTTCAACAAAAAGAATTTATGTATGCATTTGCAGGTATGCTTTTATCGGGTATGGCAATAGCAAATATTGGTTGTTGTGGGGTAGGAGGTTGTAATATGCCTACTAGAAAAATGGATAAAGAAATTATCAATAAAGAAATTACCTATGAAGAAATTCATTAAAGAAAATCGACTCTATATTATTGGATCAATCGCAGGTGCCATTGGTGGTTTCATCTATTGGAAACAGATTGGTTGCAGCACAGGTACCTGTATGATTACCTCTTCTCCTTATAGAAGCACACTATATTTCGCGGTAATGGGTGCCCTGTTTTTTGGAATCTTTAAAAAAGAAAAGCATGCCGAACAACAATAGTTTTCAAGAATTAATAAATGGGAATACACCTGTATTGGTTGATTTTTCAGCTGAGTGGTGTGGCCCTTGTAAAATGATGGCTCCTATTCTAAAAGATTTGAAAGACGATCTTAAGGAGGCATTGAAAGTGATTAAAATTGATGTCGATAAGAGTCCCCAAGCAGCAAGTGCTTATCAAATTCAAGGGGTGCCTACATTGATCTTATTTCAAAACGGACAGATCCTATGGAGAAAATCTGGCGTTACCAGCGCAAAAGAGTTGGCCTCGATCATTGGCCAAAAAACAAAATAAAACCCGGACTCTAGCCGGGTTTATTTATTTAGAATCTCTCTAGTTTCGAGAAGAAGAAGTCGCCTTCAAGAGCAGCATTCTCATCACTATCACTTCCGTGAACTGCATTTTCGCCAATATTGGCAGCATATAATTTACGGATGGTACCTTCTGCCGCTTGAGCAGGATTGGTAGAACCAATCAACTCTCGGAAATCAGAAACGGCGTTGTCTTTTTCCAAAATGGCAGCTACGATCGGACCACTGATCATAAAGTCTACCAACTCCTGAAAGAATGGACGAGCCCTATGAACATCATAGAATAATCCTGCTTGTTCTTCAGATAGTTTTACCCATTTCATTGCCTTCACTTTAAATCCAGCTTTGATAATTTGGTCTAAAATGGCACCAGTATGCCCTTTTCTTGTAGCATCTGGCTTAATCATTGTAAAAGTTCTATTACTCATAATCTAAAATTTCGGCTGCAAAACTACATAATAATTAAGTTTTTACAGAATGAAATGAGGGCTTTTTGTTAATTCCATTAAATTGATTTGATAGAATAGCGCGGATAACGCAATTTTGCGCCCATTATATGCAAAGCATCTCATTTTTCTATCCTCAACTGAATACACCGAAAAAAGCGGTTATTACCATGCACCAGAAGCCTGATGGTGATGCAATGGGTTCTGCCCTTGGCCTATATCATTTTCTCGTTGCCTTAGGGCATCAGGTTCAAGTTATTTCCCCAACCAACTGGGCTGATTTTCTGGATTGGATGCCTGGAGTGGATAAAGTAATTGATTTCGAAAAAAATAGAGAGAAATCTAAAAAGATTTTAGACGAAACAGATTGGCTTTTCTGCTTGGATTTCAATGTGTTACATAGAACAAAGCATCTAGAGAAATTCCTGACTGAGGCAAAATGTACCAAAATCCTGATTGACCATCATGAACAACCTCAGGAAGATGCGTTTGACTTCGGTATCAGTGTTACTAGCAAAAGTTCAACCTGTGAAATGGTATATGATTTTATAGTTGATTCAGGCCATGATGCGGATTTAAATATTGCGATGGCAGAATGTTTATATACTGGATTAATGACCGACACTGGTTCTTTCAGATTCCCAGCAACTACTGCTTCTGTTCATCGTGCCATCGCCCGATTTAAGGATCTTGGACTGGTTCACACCAAAGTTCATGAGCATTTGTATGATAATTTCTTAGAAAGCCGACTTCGTTTCATTGGTTTCGCATTAATGAATAGGATGGAAGTGCTATATGAATATAATACAGCGATCATGTATATTCAGCATGCAGATCTGCATCGCTATGATATTAGAACTGGAGATACCGAAGGATTGGTCAATTACTTACTTACGATACAGGGTATTAAATTCGGAGCTTTAGTGATTGACAGGGATGAGGAAAGAAAATGGAGCTTTAGGAGTAAAGGTAATTTCGATGTTAATACCTTTGCACGCAAACATTTTGAAGGGGGTGGACATGTGAATGCTTCTGGAGGGAGGAGTAGCGATAGTTTGGATGCTACAATCAACAAGTTTAAACAAGTATTAAAAGAATATAAAAATCAACTTAAATAAAAAAATGAAAAACACCATCAAGCTTTTACTAGCGATTGTATTGTTTGCAAGCTGTAACCAATATGAAAAAACACCAACCGGACTTGCATACAAAATCACTAAAGGCACTGGCAAAGACAAATTGAAAAATGGTGATGCAATAAAACTCAACATTGAGTATAAATTACCTGGTAAAGATTCTATCTTAAGTAGTTCTTATAGTCATATTCCAGTTTATTTTGTTTTAGACACTGCTCATTTAGGTAAATATAATTTTACTGAATTATTAACTTCTGCATCTGTAGGAGATAAGATTGAGTTCCGCTTAAGTGTTGATACTTTGAAAAAAATGGGAATGATCGAATACAATACCATTTTCCATAAAGGTGAAATCATCAATGGTAAAGTGGATATTTTGAAATCTTTCAAAGGTCAGCCTGAAATGATGGAAGACTATACCAAAGAGTCAGTTGACGAAAAGAATAAAGAAATTGCTGAGTTAACAGCTTACGCAAAAAAGAATAACATCAAAACAGTGTCAACCCCTGCAGGTGTTCTTGTAGAAGTTCAGAACGAAGGAACTGGCCCTAAGGGTGATTCTGGCTATATCTCAAATGTTTGGTACAGAGGTACTTTTGTTGATGGTAAAGCTGCATTTGATTCAAATATGGTAAATGGCAAACCAAATTCTCCAACTGCTTTGAAAGTACCAGTAGGTGTTGGCGCGGTTATTAAAGGATGGGATGAAGGTTTGAAATTATTTGGAAAAGGTGGAAAGGGTAGATTATTAATCCCTTCCATGCTTGGATACGGACCACAAGGTTCTGCTCCAGTTATTCCTGCTTATGCTAACTTGGTTTTTGAAATCGAAATTCAAGATGTTACTGTTGCACCTCCTGCACCAGCTAAACAAGCGGGACCACAATTGCAGGGTCAGCCTCAAGGCAATCCACATAGCAAACAATAATCTAAAAGATATTAATTGAGTAAAAAGCCGTCCCGAGAACTCGGGACGGCTTTTTCATTTCATTAAGTTCGTCAACTGAATGGCTTCCATTGCTTCTTTTACATCATGTACCCGAAGTATGGAGGCTCCATTCATTAATCCAACGGTATTGACAACAGTTGTTCCATTTAATGCCTTATCTGCTGTTACAGCAAGGGTTTTATAAATACTTGATTTACGTGAAACACCTAATAATATTGGCTTTGCAAGATGCTTAAGAAGGGACAAATCTTTTATGAGCTCAAAATTTGCGGCAAGCGTTTTTCCGAAACCAAATCCCGGATCAATGATCAGATCCTTAATCCCAGCTGCCTTACAAGCTTCCATTCTTTCCACAAAAAAATCAAATACTGTTTTGATCGTATTCTCACTCAGCAAAGGCTGATGTAGTTCCAATGCATTACCACTATGGTGCATACAGATATAAGGAGTTTTTAGTAAAGCAACTATGTCGAGCATATTTGCATCTGCCATTCCACCACTTACATCATTTACGATGGAAGCACCTGCATCAACAGACATTCTTGCAACTTCTGCATAATAAGTATCTATCGAAATAATAGTTTCTGGAAACTGTTTTAAAATAGCTTGAATGATTGGGACTACTCGATCGGCTTCGGAAGTCGGACCAACTTTCTCGCTCCCAGGTCGCGTACTCTGTCCCCCAATATCCAAAATAGAAGCCCCCTGGCCAAGCATTTCAGTTGCTTTCTCCACTGCTTCAGCAATACCATCCACTCGGCTATCGCTATGAAAGCTGTCAGGTGTGGCGTTGATGATTCCCATGACGATGGGTTGATCCAATTTTAATAATCTTCCTTTACAGTTAAGCGTGAACATAGTAACTATTCATTTATCTTGCAGTCATTCAAAGATATTATATAGGTTTTAAGCGGAGCAATAAAATGGAAACGAATATTCAATACGATCAGGCTGTAGCAAGATGCCAAGAAATATTTATTAAAAAAACAAAGGATTATGGTACCGCTTGGAGGGTTCTCAGAACCATTTCTGTGGTTGATCAGATCTTTATTAAGGCATTGAGAATTAGAACCATTCAAAGTAAGAAAACCCAGAAAGTAGAAGATGGGATCCCTTCTGAATTCAAAGGCATTGCCAACTATGCCATTATTGGATTAATTCAGTTGTCGTTAAATCATCCCGCAGTAGAAGAAGTTCCTGTGGAAAAGGTAGAAGCATTATACAAAGAGTCTGTGCTATTTGCCAAAAATACCATGCTCGATAAGAACCATGATTATGGTGAAGCATGGAGAGATATGAGTCAGGAGAGTTTCGCAGATCTAATCTTAATGAAGCTGTTAAGGATTAAGCAGATCTTGCATAACGACGGACAAACCCTGATCAGTGAAGGCATAGATGCTAACTATGTAGATATCTTAAATTATTCCATTTTCGCTTTAATTCTGATTGAAGAAGGGAAACAATAAAATTTTTCTATGAAAAAACTATTGGTAATAGTAAGATGGTTGGTGGGATTACTATTTATTTTTTCAGGACTCGTTAAAGCTAATGACCCACTTGGGTTAAGTTATAAAATTCAGGAATTTTTCGATGTTTGGGGATGGTCTCATTTACATGCCTATACACTCGGATTAGCAATGACACTAAATGTTTTTGAAATTGTGGCGGGGGTTGCAGTGATTGTTGGCTGTCAGAAAAAATTAGTGAACTGGCTTTTGTTTTTACTCATTATTGCGTTTACCTTTTTAACAGGATACGCACTGTTCTCTGGTAAGATTAAAACCTGTGGTTGTTTTGGAGATTGCATCCCGCTTAGTTCCGCACAATCTTTTATGAAAGATTTGATTCTATTCGTACTCATTCTGTTTTTAATTGTTGCTAATGATAAAAATATTAAATCGGTTTTTAATCTGAGATCCATGTTACTTGTGCTGATTAGTTTAATTGGTTCAATTGGATTACAATTTTATGTTTTGAAATATCTTCCAGTAGTTGATTGTTTACCCTATAAAATTGGGAACAACCTTCAACAACAAATGCAATTGCCTGCTGGTGCTATTCCTGATAGTTTTGCAATGCATTTTATTTATCAAAAAAGTGGGAAGGAAATCAGTTTCGATCAACAACATTTCCCAGATGATTTCGATTCGAGCTATATCTATATTAGTAGAAAAGATGAATTAGTGAAAAAAGGAAATGGATTAAAAGCCGCCATTTCTGATTTTTCGTTACGCACAGAAACAGATGCAGATACAACTGCCTTATTATTTGAGTTACCCAAATATTTGATGCTGCTGGCAAAAGATTTTGATGATTATAAAGATTGGGAACCTGCTCTAAAAAACATTATTGAATATAGTGCAAAATATAAAATCCCAATTGTGTTCATTACAGCAGATGCAAAAACGGCTTCTGAAAAGATTCAGAATATTCCTGTATTGAAATGCGATGCAACTGTTTTAAAAACCGCAGCAAGAGTTACACCCACCATATTCTTTATGGAAGGAGCAAATATCAGAAAAAAATTTAGTTATAGAAGTATCGCTAGTATTGAGTCGGCGATTAGAAACTGGTAGCCTTTAAGAAATAATAACTTCCGTAATAACTGTTTCACCGAATGCTTCATTAACCCTAGCAATGATCTGAGGTTTTTGGTATTGCAATTCGTTTTTAAGGGGTCCAACAGCAGTTTGTATATAAAGTTTTTTATTAAATATTTTGATCTTATCTGTATATTTTGAAATAGTCTTACCCATGAGTTTTTCCCATATCTCTTCTATCTGAACGGCACGTATTCCGTTACTCAGATGGCTCTTTTTTAGAAACCCTTTCAATGCATCACCGATATGATATTCAGACATATTGTAAAGATAAGAGAATGATCATTGTTTCTATTTGATTTCTATCAGTTGAAAAGAAGTATTTGTTTCTGTGAGTTGCTGTTTTAAACGATTTGAATGTGTATCGGTAATAAATACCTGTCCGTCGCTTTCTGAACATACCCAATTCAGTAATTGAAACATGCGTTTTTCATCTAATTTTTCAAAAACATCATCTAATAAGAGAATCGGGGTATAGCCTTTTTGTTTTTTAAGAATTTGCCATTCAGCCAACTTAAGGGCAAATAAGAGACTTTTCCTTTGTCCCTGTGAGGCTTCATTCTTAAATGTCTGTGCATGCATTTTAAAAAGAATATCATCTTTATGAATTCCCGCACTAGTTCTTTGCAGGCTTCGATCTTTTTGCTTCTGCTGAAGAAACAATGATTCCATTGACTGAAACAAAAGCTGGCTATCATAAGCCAATTCTATCTGATCTGCCTGGCCAGCAATTTTGCAATAGATTTCTTGTACCAATTCGAGATATTCAACCAAAAAAACTTTTCGAATTTGAAAGATCTGATTGCCTTTGCTGCACAATTGCTGATCTAAGATCTCCATTAAGGATTCATCTATCTGTCCGCTTTCTGCCAATTGTTTTAAGACTGAATTCCTTTGCAGTAACAATTTCTGATAATCTATTAGCAATAGGAGATAGGTTCTATTGAATTGAGAAATAATAGTATCGATCAATTTTCTTCTTTCATCCCCTGGCCCCGATACCAAACTAATATCATCAGGTGCGATCATTACACAGGAAAACTTACCAATATGGTCAGAAAAACGTTTATAGGTTTCATCATTCAGCGTCAGCTCTTTTCTGTTGTTTTCTCTTAAAATAAAAACCAAATTATGGTCTTGCTCCGTTAGAATATAATTCCCTTCGATTCTTAAGCCCATCATTCCATGATGCACATTAGAGCTGTCGGCTCTTGAAAAATAACTTTTTGAAAAGCTCAAATAGTAGATCGCATCCAACAAATTTGTTTTGCCCGACCCATTTTTTCCGCAAATCCCAATTATGCGATCCTGAAAATGAAAGGATTGCTGAACATAATTCCTAAATTGCGTTAGAATAATATTTTGAAGTTGGAGCATTGGGGGCAAATTAATCAACTCATTCCTTAATTAAGAGATTGAGTATGAGAGAAAGCATTTATTTTTAATAAAAAAACAGGTTTTGAAGACGATTTTATCCAAGGAACAACTGGCATTAACCATTAAAAGGCTGGCAAATCAGATACTGGAAAATCATCCACAGCTGCAAAATACTGTGATTATTGGTTTACAACCCAGGGGGATATTTTTGAGCGATCGAATAGTTCAGGAATTAAGTAAACTGGTAGATCCATCAACCATTCAATATGGAAAACTGGATATCACATTTTACAGAGATGATGTTCGCAAGAGTCTGCATATTGCCAGCAATACCGACATCCCATTTAGTATTGAAAACAAGAAAGTGGTGCTGGTAGATGATGTATTATATACTGGTAGAACCATACGTGCAGCATTAGATGCTTTATTAGATTATGGTCGCCCATCCAAAGTAGCACTTTGTGTATTGGTGGACCGCAGATTTAGTAGAGAATTACCGATTCAACCGGACTATTTAGGAAAAGCCATCGACACGATATTTTCGCAACGCGTTACTGTTCTTTGGAACGAAAACGACGAAAACGAACAAGTTATGTTATTGGATAATTAAAACGTTTATCTTTGACCTTTAATGAAACTATCTACCAAACACTTACTTGGTATTAAGCACCTCGTTCCAGGGGATATTAAGCTTATTCTATCGACAGCAGCGCAGTTTAAAGAGGTATTACAAAGACCTGTAAAGAAAGTTCCGTCTTTGAGAGATGTAACAATCGTGAATCTCTTTTATGAGAATTCAACTCGAACCAGGATGTCTTTCGAATTGGCAGAACGCCGGTTATCTGCAGATGTTTTGAATTTTGCAGCTAGTAGTTCTTCTGCTGCAAAGGGTGAGACATTACTTGATACTGTAAATAATATCCTAAGCATGAAGGTTGATCTGGTAGTGATGAGGCATAGTGCTTCAGGGGCTCCACACTTTTTAGCACAGCATATTCCCGCAGCAATCATAAATGCAGGGGATGGTATTAATGAGCATCCCACTCAGGCGCTGTTGGATGCATTTTCGATGCAAGAAAAATTCGGAAAATTAGAAGGGCTAAAAGTGGCTATCATTGGTGATATCATGCATAGCCGTGTGGCATTGAGCAATATGTATCTATTACAAAAAATGGGAGCAGAAGTGATGGTAGCTGGTCCGCCTACATTGATCCCCAAATATATCAGTGAAGCATTAGGTGTTCGGGTTGAATACAATTTAAAGAAAGCTTTGCAATGGTGCGATGTAGCCAATGTGCTAAGGATTCAATTAGAAAGACAGAACCAACCATTGTTCAGTTCATTGAGAGAATATAGTCTTACTTATGGCATCAATAAAAAATTATTGCAGTCATTAGGAAAGGAGATGGTGATCATGCATCCTGGTCCGATCAATAGGGGTGTAGAGTTAGACAGTGATGTTGCAGATGGTTCCTCTTCTATCATTTTAAATCAGGTAGAAAATGGGGTAGCAGTGCGGATGGCAGTTTTGTATCTGTTGGCAAATCGCGAAAATTAAAGTCGCGCTTCGATTGTATCGGTACTTATCTTTATAATAATCTATTGTATGCAAAGAATCTGTTTATTTCCGGGGACATTTGATCCTGTTACATTAGGACATATCGATATTATCAATCGTGCCCTTCCTTTGTTCGATAAAATTGTTGTAGGCATTGGTATCAATTCATCTAAGGCTCCGATGTTTTCGGCCGAGCAAAGAATGGAATGGTTCAATGAAATTTATAAGGATGAACCAAGGGTGGAGAGTGCGGTTTATGAGGGACTAACGATACAATATTGCGAAAAGATTCATGCCCATTTTATATTAAGAGGTATCCGATTTGTAAGTGATTTTGAATACGAGAAAACGATTGCAGATGCCAATCGTACACTTGATAGATCCATCGAAACTATTTTCCTTACTGGTGAGCCCAAGTATACTTCTGTGGCTTCTACTATTGTTAGAGATATCCTTAAAAATGGAGGTAACGCTTCTCCATTCTTACCTCAAGCAGTGATCAATACTTTGTACCCTTTATAATTTCCCTATGGCTATTTGGTTTAAACCCGATTTACAAGTAAAAGATTTCATTCATTTTGGCAAGAATACGATGGGCGATTTTTTGGGAATTGAGTTTATTGAATTAGGAGATGATTATATCAAGGCTACAATGCCGGTTGATGAAAGAACCAGACAGCCCTATGGCTTGTTACATGGCGGTGCTTCTGTAGTTCTAGCAGAAACCCTTGGTAGTGTTGGGGCGGTTTTGACAGTAGATCCTGATCAATTTCAATGTGTGGGCTTAGAGATTAATGCCAATCATATTAGAGGAGTAAAGCAGGGAATTGTAACAGGGATTGCTCGCCCAATACATATTGGTGCCACTACCCAGGTTTGGGATATCCGCATATTTGATGAGCGAGAAAAATTGGTATGTGTTAGTAGACATACCGTTGCTGTGATCAAAAAAAAGCATTAATATTTTAGATCTGAACTTTCTAAGACTGCTCTGATAGAGTCGAAAGATTCATTAAGTCTGGCTGCAATTTCTTCAGGTTTTGTCCATTCAATAGCTGTTATATCCTCCTCCGTTTGTGGAACCAGTGTTGGTTTACCTGCAACATACATGCGAAACCAATGAGTTTCCTTAATTGCATCCGCATCAACCCATTTATCGAAATATTCATGTTGGGTAATAATCAATAGTTTACCAAGCTGCAAATTTTCTACACCTGTTTCTTCTCTTACCTCTCTAATAGCGCAATCATCTATTTTTTCTCCTTGATCTAGTTTGCCTTTAGGTAAATCCCATTTCCCTCTTCTAAAGATCATGAGTAATTCCCCATTTTCATTGGTAACTAAACCTCCACCTGCAACTATAATCGGCTTTCCCATGTTCGATGTTGAATTTTTACTTTTGAATTTTGATTTATTTATAGTTTTTGCTTTCAAAGATACTATTGCAATCTTTACCTTCGTGAAATGACGAATGAAAAAGCTGTTGCAGAGAAATTATTGCAGGTTGCTGCTGTGAAATTAAGTCCCGAAACCCCCTTTACATGGGCAAGCGGATGGAAGAGCCCGATCTATTGTGATAACAGAAAGGTTTTGTCTTTTCCTTATACACGCGACTTTATTAAAAGTGAAATGTGCAATGTGATATTCGAAAGCTATCCTAATGTAGATATGTTAGCTGGTGTAGCAACTGCCGGGATCCCTTGGGGTGCGATGGCGGCGGACCAATTAAAGCTTCCCTATATCTATGTGCGACCAAAACCAAAAGAACATGGTTTAGGCAACCAAATTGAAGGTTCTTATGAAGCAGGTAAATCTGTTTTAGTAATAGAAGACCTGATCTCAACAGGTAAAAGCAGTTTAGAAGTAGTAACTGTTTTGAAGAATGCCGGATTAAATGTGGTAGGGATGGTTTCCATTTTTACCTATGGGTTTCCGATCGCAGCGAAAGCTTTTGAAGAGGCAGGTGTGCCTTATCAATCATTAACCAACTATACTAGTTTGATTGAGTTAGCTGTTGAAAAGGGACAGATTAGTCCAGAAACGCAAGCCTTACTCATGCAATGGAGAGAAGACCCCGCAAATTGGAAAGGAATCTAATATCATTCGAAATGAAAAAATTATTCGCGATTGCAACCTTGGTCTTGTTCATGAGCAATTTTGTGCAAGCACAGGAATCGAAAGTTCAATGGGTAACTATCAAGTCCGCCAATTTAAAATGTTGGGAGTGTAAGGAACGATTAGAAAAGTACCTGATCATAGAGAATAAGGCCAATATGGAAGGCGGAATCGTTCAATGGAAGATCAATCTGTTGCAAGGCGAAATTAAATTTCAGTTCTATCCAGATAGGGTAACTCTGGATATGCTGAGAACTGCATTGAATAATGCAGGATTTGATGCGGATAGCGAATTGGCTACCGAAGAATCTTATAAAACATTACCTCTGGCCTGTAAAAGAGTAGCGGAAGGAGGCGGTCCACAACCCAGAAAGCCCTGTCACCTCGAACCAATGCACTAGTTTACTTTTTAGAAGAAATTCAATTTATGCCGGCCCTCATAGGTAAATGGCACCGTTTTATAGATCCCTGCTTTCCCAACGCGGGTTGTGCCTTTTACAGTAACAAGCACTTCGTTACTGATTACAAGATTTAATGCGTTTTTGTAAAACTCTTTGAGGTCGATTCCGATTTTAGAGGGTAAGATAAAATCTGATTTCTTAGGAATATGCATAGTTGTATCCAAATTCATTTTGCCTAAGTACCTACTATCAATATATACATCCGCGTCAACCGTCTTCAGATCCAACCCAAAATTATTCGGATTAAAATACACCAATTCCATCGCAAGGCTGGTTTTGTCAAACCCGAACTTATCCAATTTTATATTTCTCACCTCTTTATATTCAAAAGTTTTTGGCGCAGCACAGGATAGGAGTAATGTGCAAAAAACAACAGAAATGGCCCAAATTTTCATGCATAAATCATTTGAAT
>CAIJLK010000235.1 GCA_903821465.1 uncultured Bacteroidota bacterium
ATGAAGTAGTACAATTATACTTGCGCGATCGGGTAGGTTCGATTGTTCGTCCCATAAAAGAACTGAAAGATTTTAAAAAAATCTTTTTGAAAGTAGGGGAGAGTAAAACTATCCAGTTCAAGATCGACAAACAAAAACTCTCTTTCTACAACCAGCAACTGAATTGGGTAACAGAGCCAGGAGATTTTGATTTAATGATCGGTTCCTCTTCTCGTGACATTAGAGTAAAGGACAGTTTTGAATTAGTGAATTGATCTTAATTAATACTATGAAATTATTGACTCGACTTAATGCCTTTCTGTTATTTTTTACATTGATCGTAAACAAAGCTGCTACTCAATCAAATGTAATTCCTGTTGAAAAAGAAATTGCTATCGGAAAGGAACCCAAACCAATTGTCGAATTCAAAGTAAAGAATCTGTTTGAGTCAACACCATTTGCTGGACAATCTATGCAAGGCTATCTTGGGAAAAGATTTAGCCAGAACTTAACTGAGCGTTTGCTAAAAGTTGATGAGAAAGGGATCATGGCCGGCTACTTAGAAAGACCCGGTGTACATCCTTGGATCGGTGAGCATGTTGGAAAGTATTTGGAATCTGCAACGAATGTTTGGAGAACTACACATGATGAGAGATTAAAAAAACAAATGGATCGAATCGTGAACGAACTGATCCATTCACAATTAGAAGACGGCTATCTGGGAACTTATCTTCCTAAAGATTATTGGACTAGCTGGGATGTTTGGTCGCATAAATACAATATGTATGGCTTACTAGCTTATTATACTGCAACCGGCTATCAGCCTGCATTAGATGCTTGTAAAAAAATGGGCGATCTGCTTTGTAAAACTTTTGGTGATGCCCCCGGTCAAAGAAATATTTTATCAGCTGGTGAACATATGGGAATGGCAGCAACTAGCGTGTTGGATCCAATGGTTGAACTGTATCGCTATACTGGGCAAAAACAATATATGGACTTCTGTTATTATATTTTGAAAGCATGGGATCAGGAAGACGGACCAAAAGTTATAACTGCTCTATTGGCTACTGGTAATGTTACTAAAGTGGGTAATGCTAAAGCCTATGAAATGCTTTCGAATTTTGTTGGCATTGCAAAATTATATCGGGTTACTGGTGAGGATCGTTTTCTTAAAGTGGTAAAAGTGGCATGGCAGGATATTGTTAAGAATCGTTTGTATATAAGTGGTACAACTAGTTCTATGGAGTTTTTTCAAGTCGATAAAGTATTGCCTGCGAGCAGCAAAGACAATATGGGGGAAGGATGTGTAACAACAACCTGGATCCAATTAAATCAAAATTTATTAGCCATTACTGGTGATGTAAAATATCTGGAACAAATTGAAAAATCAATTTATAATCAATTGCTTGCTGCAGAGAACCCTCAAACTGGTTGTGTAAGTTATTATACTGCTTTGATGGATAAGAAACCATATAGTTGTGATATTAGCTGCTGCACTTCCAGCGTTCCTAGGGGTATCGCCATGATCCCTTATTTTACCATGGGCAATTTGAACAGCATTCCTACTGTTCTATTGTACGAACCCGGTGTGTATAAAAATTCTTATACCACAGCTCGTAATAAGAAGATTGATTTCACCCTAAAAATAGAAACGGACTTCCCCGAATCAGGTACTATAAACCTAACCTTTAAAAGCGCTTCAAATATAGATTCCATACCACTTGCATTTCGTGTGCCAAGCTGGTGTGGCGGGTTCGTTATTAAAATGGGATCTCAGGAATACAAAAAAGTGGAAAATAATTGTGTGACAGTAAAACGAAGATGGACTTCCGGAGAAAAGCTGACAATTAAATTTGATATTGGGGTTCAAGAAATTCAAGGAGGGAAAAGCTATCCCGGTATGATGGCCTTTCAAAGAGGTCCGCAAGTCTTGGCTTTTGATGAATCATTAAATCAGGAGTTTATAAATGCTAATTCAAAAGAGATGGAGAATAGTATGTTGACTTTTAAGCCAGCTAGCACAAGCTGCTCAGAATTGTTGCCAAAGCAATGGATAGGCAAACAAGCGTATTCTTTTATGCTTACCAATAATAACAAACTAGTATTTGTACCTTTTGCAGATGCAAGTCAGACTGGTGCTGCCATAAAAGTTTGGATGCCTTTAAAACCAATTGAATAATATGAAAAAAATCATTGTTGTTGGTAGTGCCAATACAGATATGGTTGTAAAAATCGACAAACATCCTTTGCCAGGTGAGACCCGGCTTGGGGGAGATTTTTTTATGAATGCTGGTGGAAAGGGGGCTAACCAAGCTGTTGCTGCTGCTAGATTAGGAGGTAATGTGGCTTTTGTAGCAAAAGTTGGGAACGATATTTTTGGTAAACAAACATTGGTTGGATTAACTAACGAAAATATCGATACCAGCCATGTTTTTATTGATGATACTGCCCCCTCAGGTACGGCTTTAATTATAGTAAATGCAGAAGGTGAAAATAGTATTGTAGTAGCACCTGGTG
>CAIJLK010000236.1 GCA_903821465.1 uncultured Bacteroidota bacterium
CCAGCAACAAAAAGGTGGAAAAGCCGTACCAGGAGCAAAAAGCAAAACGCCTGTATTGGATAATTTCGGAAGAGATATTACCAAACTAGCCGAAAGCGGAACACTTGATCCGATTGTAGGTAGAGAAGCAGAAATAGAAAGGGTAAGCCAGATATTGAGTCGCCGTAAAAAGAATAATCCAATCCTAATCGGAGAACCAGGCGTTGGTAAGACTGCGATTGTAGAAGGTCTTGCTTTAAGAATTGTACAACGTAAAGTGAGTAGGGTTTTATTCGATAAACGTGTAATCAGTTTAGATCTTGCTGCTTTGGTGGCTGGTACTAAATATCGCGGTCAGTTTGAAGAAAGAATGAAAGCCATCATGAATGAACTCGAGAAGAATAGAGATGTGATTCTCTTCATTGATGAAATTCATACAATTGTTGGTGCAGGTGGAGCAAGTGGTTCATTAGATGCATCCAATATCTTTAAGCCAGCCCTTGCTAGGGGAGAGCTCCAATGTATTGGTGCTTCAACGCTTGATGAGTATCGTATGCACATTGAAAAAGATGGGGCATTAGATCGCCGTTTCCAAAAAGTCTTGATCGAACCACCAAGTGTGGAAGAAACGATCTTGATCTTGAACAATATCAAATCGAAATACGAAGACTTCCACAATGTTACTTATAACGATGAAGCAATTGAAGCTTGTGTGAAACTGAGCGACCGCTACATGACCGATCGTTTATTGCCCGATAAAGCAATTGATGTATTGGATGAAGTAGGTGCAAGGGTACACTTGAAGAATATCAATGTTCCAGAGGAAATTGTTGAGTTAGAGAAAAAGATCGAAGAAGTAAAAAACGAGAAGAATAAAGTGGTGAAAAGCCAGCGCTTTGAAGAAGCTGCTTCACTTCGCGATACAGAGAAAAAATTAGGAGAAGAACTCGAGAAGGCAAAAGGAATCTGGGAAGAAGAAAGCAAGAACAAACGCTATCCAATTGTTGAAGAACATATTGCCGAAGTGGTGAGTATGATGACAGGTATTCCTGTAAAACGCATGGTTCAAGCTGAAACTGAAAAGTTGCGCAAGATGAGCGAGGATATGGGTGATATGGTAATTGGTCAGGACGAAGCCATCTTAAAAGTGGTGAAAGCTATTCAACGAAATCGGGTTGGTTTGAAAGATCCTAAGAAACCGATTGGTACTTTTATTTTCTTGGGACCAACGGGGGTAGGTAAAACAGAATTAGCACGTTCACTAGCCCGATATATGTTTGATTCAGAAGATGCTTTGATTCGCATTGATATGAGTGAATACATGGAGAAGTTTACAGTGAGCAGATTAATAGGTGCACCTCCTGGATATGTTGGGTATGAAGAAGGCGGACAATTAACAGAAAAAGTTCGTCGTAAACCATACTGCGTAATTCTTTTAGATGAGATCGAAAAAGCGCATCCAGATATTTATAATATTTTATTGCAGGTATTGGATGATGGTCAATTAACAGATGGACTGGGTAGAAAAATCGATTTCAAAAATACCCTGATTATCATGACTTCGAATATCGGTGTTCGCCAGTTGAAAGAGTTTGGAGATGGGGTAGGATTTGCCACTGCAACAAGAGTTCAAAATGCAGAAGATAATAACAAAGCTGTGATTGAAAAAGCACTGAAGCGTACCTTCTCGCCTGAGTTTTTGAACCGGATTGACGATGTGGTAATATTCAATTCTTTGAGTAAGGAAAACATTTTCAATATCATTGATATCTTAATGAAAGGGATTACTAAAAGATTGCAAAATCTTGGATTCTCCATGGAGTTAACCTTAGAAGCGAAGGAGTTTATTGTAGATAAGGGATACGATGCGCAGTTTGGTGCAAGACCTTTGCACAGGGCATTACAGAAATATTTAGAAGATCCATTAGCCGAAGAAATTTTGAACCTTAGTGTTAAGCCCGGAGATAAATTAATTGCAGACCTGGATAAAGAAAATGGCAAGATTAAATTCATCTACGAGCCTAGGATCGAACAACCTACTATCTCTGAATCTAAAGAATAGGAAGAAGATAATAGATAAGAGATAAAAGTGAAGAGAGGAGAAGAAGAAGATAAAAGATAATAGATAAAAGTGAAGAGAGGAGAAGAAGAAAGTGAAGAGTGATAAAAAATATAAAAGCCCCGTCCCGAGTATTCGGGATCGGGGCTTTTTGTTAGAAAGTTTGTGAGATTTAGTAAAAAAGTTAATAGCTCTTCACTTATCAATTTTACCTCCTCTCTTCACTTTTATCTATTATCTCTTCACTTCTTATTGAATGTCCCAAGCAAGTGCTGATGCCCCTAAGATGGCTGCGTCAGATTCTTTTAGATGGCTAACAAGGATCTTTACTTTGTTTTGGAACACTTGTATCAGATTAGCTTCCATGCTTTCTCTAGTTGGCTTTAAAATCAAATCACCAGCTTTTGTGAGGCCACCAAAGAGTACAATGGCAGAGGGACTTGAGAACATCACAAAATTAGCAAGTGCAAGCCCTAGTATCTTACCTGTAAAATCAAAAATGTCTTTTGCTAATTGATCCCCAGACATGGCTGCGTCATATACTTTTTTAGAGTCGAGTTGCTCTTGAGGAATATCGCGTAACAAACTTGGCGTGTCAGAGTTTTGCAAAAATTCAATTGCTGTTTTGCGAACCCCTGTAGCAGATGCATAACTTTCTAATGAACCTTTTTTACCAGTGCCTTCGTGATAACGACCATCTGGAATAACAATAACGTGTCCGAGTTCACCTGCAAACCCATCATGTCCATAAATTAGTGTGCCATTAGCAACTATTCCACCGCCCACACCGGTACCCAGTGTGATCATGATAAAGTCGTTCAAGTCCTTTGCCGCACCATATTTCATTTCACCTAATGCGGCCGCATTAGCATCGTTAGTTAACACAACCGGTAATGAAAATTCGTTCTGAATAAGCTTTGCTAATGGAATAATTCCCTTCCAAGGAAGGTTTGGTGCGTATTCAATAGTTCCTGTATAAAAGTTGCCATTTGGTGCACCTACTCCAATTCCGCGAATTCTTCCAATTCCACCAATATTGTCGATTAATGGCTGAATATTCTTATGCAATTCGGCAATGAATTCTTCAATAGTTGCATGTCCTCTTGTTGACATTTCACTTGAAAAAAGTACATTTCCTTCTCTGTCTACAATTCCAAATTTTGTACCTGTTCCACCTATATCAATTCCAATTGCTAATTGCTCCATACTCGAATGATTTATAGCCATTATTAAAATAGTTAAATTGAAAATTAGTGCCCGCCACCTACTTGTTCGTCAAAATCTAAGCCCTGAGATTTTAAAATAGTTTTTAGTTTTAAAGCTATTAAAACAAGTATAAAGAATCCAACTGAAGCTAATAAATATGAATGATGCATTCCAATTGATGCCCTATCTCCAAAAGCACCTTGTAATGGAGGAATAATAGCACCCCCCAAAATCATCATAATTAAAAATGCAGATCCCTGACTTGTATACTTTCCAAGGCCCCCCACACTTAGTGAAAAAAAGCATGGCCACATAACTGAACAAAATAAGCCTCCAGCCATAAACGAGTAAACAGAAATAATTCCAGTTGTAAATACACCAACTAACATGGATATCCCAGCTAGTGTTGCAACTGTAACAAGCGTTTTTACAGGTTTTTGTTGACCAAAGAAAAAAGCTACAATCGCAATTAAGATAATCACAGAATAACCATAAAGATCTGAAATGTCATTTCCATAAATTTTACTTACTCCTAAAACAACACCAAATGCAATGAATGGTACGATTACCATCATTATTTTATTAACGATGCCCTTTAAGTTGAAAACGCTAATGGCTCCAGTCCATCTGCCAATCATCAAACTTCCCCAATAAAGAGAAACATACTTCGAAATTTTACTTTCATCTAATCCTAAATCACTTAAATAACCAGGGGTTTTTAAAAGTGCACCGAAATTATTATCGATAGTTACTTCAATACCAACATAGACAAAGATTCCTATCATGCCATAAATCAATTGCTGATATTTCATAGCTCCCCAACCTTCATTATTTTTTACAGCTTGATTATTAGAATAGAATAAAACTCCTAAAACAGAAACAATCGTCATTAATAAAAGGGTCAATTTAGGAATTTCGGTGAACTGTCCAATTACAATGATGCCGCCTATTAATAAAGTCATTATTAAAAGAGAGGAAGATGCTTTATTTGCTTTTTCAAATTTTTCATCATTCTTTCCATCGGGAAGATTAGAGATTGAGAAAATGATAGCAACGGCTGCAAAAACTCCTGCTACAATCAGGTAGAGTACATTAATATTGGTTACTGTGACAACTGCATTTTTTGCATCAGCAGAACCGAATAAGAAAAAACTAACGATTAATGGTCCTAATGTTGTACCCAAAGAATTAACACTTCCTCCTAAATTTAATCTATGTGATCCAGTAGAAGGGTCTCCCAAAACAATCGCAAATGGTTGCGCTGATGTTTGTTGAAGAGAAAAACCAAGTGCCACAACAAAAAATGAAGCAAGAATTGCAGGAAATGAGTTTGCATTTGCAGAGGGTATAATTAACAATGCACCTACTACTGAAATTAGTAATCCATAAATAATTCCTTTTTTGTAACCTATTTTATTTAAAATATCATATCCAATGATATTAGATGTAATAAATAAGATTAACGAACCAATAAAGTATGCACCATAAAAGGCAGATCCAATTAATTGAGATTCAAATTGGTTCAACTTAAAATGGGTTTTACAGAAAGGGATAAAAATACTGTTAGAAGCAGCAATAAATCCCCAAAAAAAGAATACAATAACTAGTGTTGCGAGAGCACCTGAATTGGTGGGTTGTTTTTGTTGAGTCATGGCAAGCAATATATTGGTTGGTGAATTGAATAAGCTGTAAAATAAATATAAATAACCAAGCAGAAAACTTTAAATGTTTTTTGTGCACTGCCAATTCATTCCTAAATTGAATGCAAATCAAG
>CAIJLK010000237.1 GCA_903821465.1 uncultured Bacteroidota bacterium
GAAAGAGTTTGGCAATGGAATTTAAAACGTATATGTGTCTTATTTGCGGTTGGGTGTACGACGAAGCCGCAGGACTGCCTGAAGAGGGCATTGCACCTGGAACACTTTGGAAAGATGTCCCCATGAATTGGACTTGCCCAGAATGTGGTGCACGTAAGGATGATTTTGAAATGATGGCTATTTAATTAGGATTGCAAAGTGGCAAAAGTAAACCAAAACGACCTCCTTTTTGAGCGCGCTCAAAAGACTATTCCTGGTGGGGTGAACTCACCAGTTCGCGCATTTCGTCAGGTGGGCGGTACACCCCGTTTTGTTTCTAGAGCCAAGGGTGCCTATTTTTGGGATGCTGAAGATAAGCGCTATATCGACTTGATCATGTCTTGGGGCCCAATGATTGTTGGGCATGCACATCCTGAAGTTGTTGAGGCCGTTCAGAAGGCGGCTGAAACCAGTTTTAGTTATGGCGCACCCACAGAGGGTGAGATTGAGTTAGCCGAGCGCATCTGCGCTTTGATGCCTAGCGTTGAACAAGTGCGCATGGTATCGAGTGGGACAGAGGCGACCATGAGTGCCTTGCGTTTAGCGCGCGGCTATACCGGACGCGATTTAATTATTAAGTTTGAAGGCTGCTATCACGGACATGCAGATAGTCTGTTAGTTAAAGCGGGTTCAGGTTTATTGACTTTTGCTGACTCCACACAAAATGCGCCATCGTCTAGCGGTGTTCCTCAAGATGTTGTGAAGCATACTTTGGTGCTTCCTTATAACGATGTTTCTGCTATTGAAGAGGTGTTTAAAAAGCAGGGCGATCAAATAGCTGCAGTGATCATAGAGCCGATTGCCGGCAATATGAATTTGATTCAGCCGTCGAAAGACTTTTTAGCCGCGATTCGTAATCTGACCAATCAATACGGTAGCGTCTTAATCTATGACGAAGTGATGACTGGGTTTAGGGTGGCCTTAGGCGGCGCTCAATCCCTGCAGGGAATAATTCCCGATCTAACCTGTTTAGGTAAGGTGATGGGTGGCGGTATGCCAATGGCCGCATTTGGTGGGAAAAAAGAAATTATGTCCAAGCTTGCTCCATTAGGGGGTGTATATCAAGCGGGCACTTTATCTGGCAATCCGGTTGCAGTAGCTTCAGGCTTAAAGACTTTGGAGATTATTTCTCGCGAAGGCTTTTATGAGTGCTTAACAGGTCAAACAGAAAAACTAATTGCTGGTTTAAAGCAAGCCGCCGATCAATCTGGCGTTCCATTTTCCGTCGATAGCGTTGGTGGTATGTTTGGCCTTTACTTTGCCAATAAAATTCCCTCTACGTTTGAGGCTGTGACCAAAACTGATATTGAGGCATTTAAAAAGTTCTTTCATCTCATGCTGGATGAAGGTGTATATCTCGCACCATCAGCTTATGAAGCAGGTTTCACTTCGATTGCACATGATAATGAAGTAGTGACTGCAATTATTGCTGCCGCGCAAACATCATTTAAGAAGTTGTAAACAGCTAGACAATAACAGCGGAGCCTTAAATTACATGCGCAGTGGATGGTTATAGCCATCCACTTGAATGATCTCTAAACTTTTCTGATCCTTATTAGAATCAGAAATTTCCATAGCGGTGAGCTTTCCGCCCCATACACAACCAGTATCTAAACCGATTACGTTGTTGCGACGTAATAAGCCCAAAGTTGACCAGTGTCCAAAATAAACAAGGGTATCCGCTGTTTTTCTTTTGGGTGCCTGAAACCAGGGCATATAGCCTTTGGGCCCTTGTTCTAAGCCCTCTTTGCTTCCAAACTCCATTTTGCCGCGAGGGGTGCAAAAACGCATTCTGGTTAAGGTGTTGGTGATGACTCGTAGACGCTCGTACCCCTTGAGCGAGTTGCTCCATTCGTTAGGGGTATTGCAATACATATTGGCCAGAAAATCTTTATAAGATTTAGCCCGAAGGGCTTTCTCAACTTCTTGAGCGCATTCAATCGTTTGCTGTAAGTCCCATTGCGGCAACACACCAGCATGCACTGTTAAAACGTTGCCATTGCTCAATGCCATTGGTCGATGACGGATCCACTCAATGAGTTCGGCTCTATCTGAAGCCTTCAAAATAGTATCGACAGTATCTAAGCCTTTGGTGTTGCGCAGTCCAGCATCAATGGCAAGTAGATGTAAGTCGTGATTGCCTAGAATGCATTCGGCATAACCTGCCTCTTGTAGTGATTTGAGTTTTCTGAGTGCGCCTAGTGAATCTGGGCCGCGGTTAACCAAGTCCCCCAAAAAAATCATCTTTGATTTCTTGGGTAGCTTTTTAACGAGGGCTTTCAGGGAGGGTGCGCATCCTTGTACGTCCCCCACGGCATAGATCTTGCTCATGCCTTATCTTATAGCGTAAATCAGGGGATATTAGGGAGCGCTAACTTATTTTTTTGACAACGCTATAGCGAACTAAGGTCTTTTTGCGGGCCTCATCATGATCCACGACTGGAAGTGGATAGTCACGTCCAAGCTTGATTCCAGCAGCCTCTAGTTCAATATGTCCAGCCTTCCAGGGCGCATGAATGGATTTTTTTGAAAGCTTATCTAGCTGCGGTAAATAGCGCCGAATAAATTTGCCTTCAGGATCAAATTTTTCGGATTGAGTAATGGGATTGAAGATGCGGAAGTAGGGTTGAGCATCGCAACCAGATGAAGAAGCCCATTGCCAGCCACCATTATTAGATGAAAGCTCAAAGTCATTGAGATGTTCAGCAAAATAAGCTGCACCCCATCGCCAATCTATTCCGAGGTCTTTGGTGAGGAAGCTGGCGACGACCATGCGTAGGCGGTTATGCATGTACCCACTTTGATTAAGTTGATGCATAGCTGCATCTACTAGTGGATAACCTGTTTTACCTTGGCACCAGGCAGCAAATAATTTCTTAGCGGTAGCGCCACTTTCCCAGGCGATATTGTCGTAATCTGGTTTAAAGGAAGCGCCTTGTGCGAGTCGTGGGTGATTGGCAAGAATCATGAAATAAAAATCACGCCAGATGAGTTCACTTAACCAAATTGTTGCACCCATGCTGCCAGCCAGCATGCGCCGATGAGCTTCGCGCACTAAGCCGCGAATAGAAAGCATACCAAAACGCAGATGCGTGGATAAGTAACTCACCCCTTTAATAGCGGGAAAGTCACGGCCAATTTGGTACTGATCAATGCGAGAAAGGAAGTCTTCTAAAAAGGCTTGTCCACCCTCCGAACCAGGTGGTAAATAGGTTTCTATGCTAGTAGCACAAAAGCCCATTGACTCCAGCGATGGAAAAGGAGCGTCTAATTTTTTTGGGATAGCAGCATATTCCCCCAAAGAGGGTGAGCATTCATATGCGCTTAAATCTTTTTCTTGCAGTGTTTTTAGCCAATTATTTTTATAAGGAGTAAAAATGGAAAAAACAGTGTTGGAATTAGTGAGAATTTCTTTCTTCTCAAAAATCACCTGATCTTTGAAGTCTAAAAATTGAATATCAATTTTTTCAAGTGAGGCTCTGACATTATCATCGCGTGCAATTGCGGAAGGCTCATAGTCGTGATTCGCGAATACCGCATCTACACCTAAGTCTTTAGCAATCTGAGGAATGCACTCTGTCGGTTTACCAAATCGAACAATGAGCCCGCCACCTAATTGACGCAGCTGCTCGTCAATTTGTTTTAATCCTTGCCAAATGAAATCTACTCTGCGATCGTGTTTTAAGCCTTTGTCGTCGAGATCCCCCTTTCGGAGGGGTTCAAGGATCTCAGTGTCAAAAATAAATGCAAGCCAAACCTGCTTACTTTCTTTAAGGGCATGGTGAAGAGCGGCATTGTCATAAAGACGAAGATCGCGACGGAGCCAAACAAGTGCTTTTTGCATAAGCTCTATATTAGGGCTTATTCGTACAAAGTGCTGACGGCATTGAGCTTGCGACGGGTTAAGATCGATGGTAAATATGGATACGATCTTTTTTATTCTCTCGAAAGTGGCGCAATTTTGTATTGAGCCTCTCAATTGGCTCCTGATTTTTTGCCACTTAGCCTCTTATTCTTATCCCTCAGAAAACCAGACCTTTGCAGGCGATTTTTGTTGCTAGCGCTGATCGATTTAGTTCTTGTTGGTTGGATGCCAGCTTCAGAGGCGTTCTTAAGAGTGCTTGATGACGCAGTTCCAAAAACTCCTATTGCTCAGATTGCTGAGGGGGGACATTAGTGGAATCATTATTTTGGGTGGCGCCATAGATCAAATTGCCGTTGATTGAGGTGAGGTTTCTATTTATTCCGCCGCAGAACGAATTACCAAGGCGTTTGAGTTGATGCGTAAGTATCCTAATCTGCCCTATATATTTAGTGGTTACTCCGGCAGACTTTCACCCCAAGGTTTATTGGAGTCGGATGCATTCAAGCAACTCGTGCAGGAATAGGGGTTAAATCAGGCTATGGCTCATTATGAGAATCAGTCGCGCAATACTTATGAAAATATTTTGTACATGAAACCAATGATCCAAGAGTTGGGGTCAAAAAACGATTCGGGGGTCCGTAAGCCTTGGATTTTGATTACTTCGGCTAGCCATATGTATCGATCGGTAAAAATATTCGAGAAGCAGGGTATAGCCGTTATTCCGATGCTTGTTGACTATCAAACGGGAAGTCGCCTTCGTTGGGGTAGGTTTGATCTGGAGGATGGGGTCCAAAACTGGAATAAGCTGATGCATGAATTTATCGGCCTTTCGGCCTACTGGATTACTGGAAAAATCTAGATATTCTGTAAAATGGCCACATATGACCTCGGCTAAAAAAGCACCTCCTGCTTCAGATATAGCGTCTTCGCCAAAGAGCCCAATTTCTTTCTCTGCTGATCATTTAGCCAATCAATTTTTAGTAGCCATGCCGGGCATGGTGGATCCCAATTTTGCGGGATCGGTTATTTATCTTTTTGAGCATACTGAGCGGGGTGCTATGGGTTTAGTAGTGAATAGGCCTACTGAGCTTGATTTAGCAACCCTCTTTGACAAGATTGAGTTGAAGTTAGAAATTGCGCCTCAATTAGATCAAGCGGTTTATTTTGGTGGCCCCGTTCAGATTGAGCGCGGCTTTGTTCTGCATGAATCCAACCCCCATCTTTCTTATAGTTCATCTTTGATTATTCCTGGTGGGCTCACTATGACCACTTCTAAAGATGTGCTTGAGGCCGTTGCGGTTGGCAATGGACCTAGAAAATTTCTGATGACCCTGGGGTATTCAGGTTGGGGTGCTGGTCAGCTTGAAGAAGAGATTTCATTAAACGGCTGGATCAATATTCCGTTGTCGCGTGAGCAAATGAGTGAGATTATTTTTAATACACCAGCTAGTCAGCGTTATCAAAAAGCAATGAGTCACTTGGGGTTTGATTTGTCAGATCTCTCTGTTGAGGCTGGGCATGCCTAGTTTAGCCATTGAATTAGCTGGTGAGCCAGTGACCGTAATGGCATTCGATTATGGTACGCGTAGGGTTGGTGTAGCGGTAGGTAATTCTGTCTCTAAAAGCGGTCAGCCCTTAAAGACAATCGCTGCGCCCAACATCGGTATGTTGTTCCAGGAGATTGGTGGTCTGATTGCCCAATGGGAGCCCAAAAGCTTGGTAGTGGGTCTCCCTAGCCATCCCGATGGCACTGCGCATGAAATGACTGGCAAAGCCAAACGTTTTGGCAATCAATTGCACGGTCGCTTTGGATTGCCTGTGACCTGGGTTGATGAGCGCTATACATCGGCAGTTTTAGAAGGTAACTCTCAGATGCGGGACAATCTAGATGCGCACTCTGCGGTGCTGATTTTGGAGCAGTTTTTTGCAGGGCGATAAAAAGCGGGTTTTGATAAGAAAACAAATTAAATGGTGTTGGAACTGAAGAATGAATGCTGAACTGTTATACGAGAAGCTTCTTGAAAATTTACGCAAAAGAGCGCAACTAGGCTCTTTTGAGCTAGCGGGCTTAGCCATGGGCGGAGCTTGGATTGCAGAGCGTTTAGCCAAAGATCTAGGGTTGCCACAATATGGCGTGATTAATGTTGCTTTTCATCGCGATGATTACGCGGAAAAGGGGATGACTGCGTTGCGTACCGCTAGCACTATGTCAACGTATTTGCCATTTGATGTGAATGGCGCCAACATGATTTTGATCGATGACGTTTTACTAACCGGCAGAACAGTGAGAGCCGCTCTAAATGAATTATTTGATTTTGGACGCCCAGCCCAAGTTGAGCTCATGGTTTTGGCTGATCGCGGCAAGCGTGAGTTGCCTATCAGCGCTGATTTTGCAGCTGAAACAGTTCAGGTTGCGCAAGAGCAAATTTTAGTTTTAGAAAGAGATGCAGCTGGCAAGTTCAGCTTTTTGCTAGAGGAGCGAGTTTAATGAATCAATTTAATGCGGTTGGCGAGCTCACTCACCTTCTCACTCTAGAGGGTCTGCCTAAAGAACAAATTCTGCATATTCTAGATACTGCGCAACAGTTTGTGAGCGTGACAGATCCAGCGCGTGAAGTGAAGAAGGTTCCCTTGCTGCGTGGCAAGAGCGTTTTTAATTTGTTCTTTGAAAACTCGACGCGCACCAGAACTACTTTTGAGATTGCTGCAAAACGATTGTCTGCGGACGTCATTAATTTGGATATCTCAACCTCATCAACCGCTAAGGGTGAAAGCCTTTTGGATACGATTGATAACTTGGTGGCTATGCAGGCAGATATTTTTGTTGTCCGCCATGGTGTTTCTAAAGCCCCTATTGAGATTGCCAATCATGTACCAGCGCATGTGCACGTTGTTAATGCTGGCGATGGCAGTAATCAACATCCAACACAGGGCTTGTTGGATATGTATACGATGCGCCACTTTAAACAGAATTTCAAAGGTTTAAAAGTAGCGATTGTTGGCGATATTGTTCACAGCCGTGTTGCTAAATCCAATATTCATGCACTGACTACTTTGGGTTGCGAAGACATTCGTGCGATTGGCCCAGAAAGCTTGTTACCCAGCGATTTAAATATGATGGGCGTCAAGGTTTACCACTCCATGGAGGAGGGCCTACAAGACGTCGATGTGGTGATGACATTGCGTATTCAAAAAGAACGCATGGAGGCCGGTCAAGTTCCTGAGGGCGATGCATTCTTCAAGCAATATGGCTTAACACCTAATCGATTAGCTTTGGCTAAGTCGGATGCGATAGTGATGCATCCAGGCCCCATGAATCGTGGTGTAGAAATTGATTCTGCAGTAGCCGATGGTCTACAGTCAGTCATTCTTAATCAAGTGACTTTTGGTATAGCGGTGCGCATGGCAGTGATGTCGATTGTCGCGGGCAACTAAAGCATCCACGAATACATGGTGTCTACAAAATCATCCGCTTCAGCAACTAAGCGATGGCTGATTTTGTCTCATGGTTTCAATATGGATGGCCGCGCCTCTAGTCAGACGATCACTGACAAAATTCCATATCTACTAGAAGATGGTGTGCAGCCAGTTGTATTTAGTGCGATTACAGGCATCAAGGATCAACGCTTTGTACATCGTCAGTTTTTAGCGTGGGGCCCAGCAGCCTTTCGTTTCGATTTTCGGCATTGGATCGCTAACCAATATGGCCGTGGCTTTATTTACAAGCTATTAACCAGAACGGTTTCTATTTTGTTGGCACCATTAATTGGTCTTGAAAAATTGATACTGGGCTATTCCAGTCAGTGGTCATGGGCAATGCCCGCATTTATGCATGGTTATAAGCTCATTCGTGAGGGCAAGATTGATTTGGTGTATTCGACCGGCGGAGCTTGGTCGGCCCACTTGGCAGGACTTTGGCTGAAAAAGGCCACTGGAATTAAATGGATTGTTGAGATCCATGATCCACTGGTGATTCGCAAAAGCCCAGTGGATATTGGCCTTGAGAAACCAAAAAATCGAGATGCCGGCTTTCGCCATTATTTAGAAAAGCAAATTATTAAACATGCTGATTTTGCGTGGTGGTTTACGGATGGCGCATTGCATTATGCGAAGGTTCGAAATACGAATCTGAATACCGCTGGTAATGCCCATGGCTTTATTGTTTTTCCGGGTGCTGAGCCTCCTGGCGGTCTGGCTGCTGCCAAACCTCATCTGTATAGCGACACTTTAAATCTTTCTCACTCGGGCTCGTTGGCGAAAGATCGCTCACTCTCGACTATTTTGAATGCACTGCATTCCTTGTTTAAAAAACATCCCGAAGCGCGTGAAAAGATTCGTGTTCATGCCTACGGTGCTGCACTCGATGAGTTAACGATTGATTCCATCAAACTATATGACTATCAGGATGTGTTGATTGCGCATGGACGATTGGAAAAGGATCCAAATACTGGGAAATCTGGACGTGAGCGAGTGGTAGAGAAAATGCAAGAAGCTGATGTATTAATCTTGCTTCATGGCAATGACGAGTGGTGCGCAGAATATATCCCTTCAAAGTTTTATGAATACCTTTGGACGGGACGTCCTATCTGGGGAATTACTCATCGCAACCCCCAGTTGGATGAAATGCTGTCAGATAGAGGGGCTTACTTGAGCCAAGAGGGTGATAACGTTGGTATTGATATGGCGCTTGAAAGAATTTGGCTAGACTGGAATGAGCGTAAGCTGATTGAGCCAAAATGGAAGCCGCTGGGGGTAAACCAAGCAGTGTATAAAATACTTTCTGAAGTGCAAACAAACAAGGAAAGCGTTTGAAAGACCCCGTACTCTACTGCAAGTCCTACAAAAGAGATTTCTTGCGTTTAAAGCGCTTGCTCGAATCAGTGCGTAAGCATAACGTCGATCAGATTCCTTTTTATATTTCTACGCCTGAAGATCAGATTGATGATTTAAAAAGTATTCTTGGTTCTGACGGTGGCTATCAATGGGTTTCTGATGAATCCATCATTGCGTCTAACCCTAGAGCAGTCCCAGGGATTGAGAAAAATAGATCTGGTTCTTTAGCCCAACAAGCCATCAAGTCAGAATTCTGGAGGCTTGGGATTTCCGAAAACTATGTCTGTCTTGATTCAGACTGTGTCTTTCTTAAAGATTTTCATCGTGATGATTTTATCGCACCAGATGGCAATCCATATACGGTGATTTATCAAAACAAGGAATTCTTTCAGCTATCCATTAATCGTGGGCATGCTAAGGTGGTAGAAAATTTACAGCTTGAGGGCGATTATGTGAAGGATATGTTTGGTAGAAAAGGTCCTAATTACTATTGCCCTTGTCCGCCATTCATATGGTCATCGAGGGTCTGGCGTTCGCTTGATGAGCAATTTTTAGCCCCTAAGGGATTGACCTTTTGGGATATATCCACTGATGAATGTCCTGAGACCTTGCTTTATCTTGAAGCTTTATTCAAGTTTCAAGCAATTCCTCTTTATCCAATAGAGCAAATGTTCCGTATCTATTATTACGACTGGCATTTTTATCTCTTGCAACGATTGGGTGAGTCAAAGAACAATTTATCCAAGAATTATTTAGGCGTGATTTATCAGTCGAACTGGGATTCGGCTATGGACTTTGGCGCACCCCAGAAATCTGTTCTCTCGCGAGCCAATCGGCGACTTAAGCGTTTCTTGCGCTATTTGCAAAGCTATTGCTAGAACAGCTAATGACTGAGTCTAAATTACCAATACAAGTTTTAGTAATCTCTTTGCGTAGATCAGTCGATCGCAGAGCCAAGGTTGAGCAAGAATTAAAAAATATCTCGCTACCATGGTCTTTCCTTGATGCGATAGATGGCTCTACTTTAGCAGGCCCTCCGATTGAATATCAACCTCTAAAAGTGAAGTTGCTCCAGGGCTACCCATTAACGCCGAATGAAATCGGCTGCTACTTATCGCATAAAGAAGCATGGAAGCGCTGTGTTTCTCAAAATATCCCAACACTCGTCTTTGAGGATGATTTTGTCTTGTCGCCAGAATTTGAGGGCATTATTAATAGCCTTTTAAATAATGAAAGCGCGTGGAGTCTTGTAAGGCTGCAAGGTCTATACGAAGTGCCCTATCGTGAGCTCACTCCAGTAGGTGATGCACATTTGGTGAAAAATTTGGGGGATGCGGTTGGTGCAACCGCATATCTTTTCAAGCCCCAAGTTGCCCAGGTGCTGATTGACGAATCAAGGGCTATTTATGAACCAGTCGATCACTTTTTGGAGCATCAAAGTAAGCACGGACTAGAGTTTTTGGCGGTTCGCCCTTATCCAGTAGATATTTCGCGAGTGAAATCTACTATTGATGATAGATCGGAGCGTGCACCGGTTAAAGGCTTCAGAAAGCGTGTGCGATCGATTGCTCGTGCTGTAGATCGTCTGTGTGGAGCTAAGCCCTGGTTTCCAAAGTCTTAAGACTATTAAGAATTAACGCCTTGATCTACGCTGCTGTCATTTCGCCAGCAGCTAAGTGGGATGATATTGCTTAAAGCTACAGGGAACAAAGCATTCATTCTGAGTTGAAAGTCCCTATCGGAGAAATGAACGATTCGTTGCGTTTTATCTGGATAGTATCCTCCGATCGTGTTCCACGCCGATTTATAAAAAATGCTTCCGGAGTGGGTCATATTGATATCGTTGTATTTTTGGTATGTCTTCACCTGAGCCGGATTACGTAAATCAATTTCAATATGCTCAGCCTGACAAATAGACTGAATCATTTTTGGCATGGATTCAAGTTCTTTGCCGCCAAAATGTAATGAGTGTCCGCCCAGCAAGGCTGCATCTGAATGGCGCTTCAATATCTGTAACGCAACCTCAATGCTGTCATGCATAAGATAGTCATCGTCATTCAAAATCATAATGAGGTCAGCGTCTGAATATTCAATTCCCCTATTCAGGCTAGCGGCCTGACCTAAATTTCTCTCATTTTCGAGAATAATGAATTCAGAGGTCATTGAGGCTGAATATTGGCCGACCAGGTCACGAAGAATTTGAAGGCTATTGTCTGGGGACTGGTCTATTACAAAAATAACTTGTTTAGGCGGGTTGGTTTGCATGCGAATGCTTTCAAACATCTCCGTTAAGAATGGCGCATGACCATAACACGGGATAACTATCGCTACAGATGGGTTTGGGTTGACTGATATCTTTGCTATAGCATCACCACCTATGCTTTTAATAAAAGCATTTAATCTTCTTTGTGATATCTCAGGATTGAATTGATTTTTAATGCCAATTCTTAGCTTGCGATGAATATTTTTAAATATTTGGTAGGGTGAGGGCATATTCTGCTTGGCTCTATCGGAAGGTAGAATGGGAATATTCTGAACTAGATCTCGGTAAATTTAAATGATTAATATAATCTACAGACTTTGCGAAGCAGAAATGGCCCCTCCATTTAGGTCAAAGCGTCTGCCTTGGTTCTCAAAGCTCAATTGCTTAAAGTCATTTCTGGATTCGGTTGAGTATTCCAAAAACTATATTGCAAGTGTAACCTTTATCCATGATGGCCCAGAAGGTAATTTAATTAAGGCGATTCCAGAGAAATTTAAGATCCTCAAAGTAAATGCATGCAGCAATGAAGGCAGTTTATTAGCTACTTACGAGACTGCTAAAGAAATTCCTGGTGACATTTATTTTGTTGAGGACGATTATTTGCATTTGCCTGAGTCTATAAAAGCGCTTGCGCTTGCGCTTCCCAGTCTTGGATTGCTTACAGGCTATGACCATGAAGATCGCTATGTCAGAGATGATGATCTTAGTTTGGGCAAGGAAATGATCGTTTTTGATAAAGCCAGCAACCGGCATTGGCGCACAGCGGAATCTACTACTTGTACTTTTGCCATTAGCGAATCAATGCGTCCAAAAATTGAACCATTTACAAGAAAATTTATGCTAAAAGATCGAGCGTTGTTTAAGAGGTTGTATAAAAAGAAAATTCGCTTATGGACTCCCATCCCTGGCTTAACTACCCATGTGGATACTACTCTAGCCCCAGGATTCGATTGGCCTGCATTTAACGATCAAATAGCGCTGAGCCGAGCTTAGTTAATTAGCTTCTAGCTTTATCAAGAATTTCTTTGAGAAATTCCTTTAGGGGCTCAATCGTTGGCTTTTCAAGTAATAAAGGTTGAGCTTGAAAAGACTCTATTTTTTCTTTATCCGCAAAGATGGCTGCTAAGTCTTGAAAGTTATTTTTAAATAAAGGCTGCATATTTAAAAATGCTTTGGGATTAAAGTCGCCGCTGATATTTTCATCTGCCCAAGTGATTGGCAAACACCCAGAGTTAAATGCCTCTGGAATTTTTTCAGTGTAGTAGCCTGGATATAGACCATTCTCCGGACAGAGGTTATAAGAAAATTCTTTGAGAATGTCCTTCTTAAGAAACCCACTTGAATGATGGTCTTTAATATCTTTATTGAAAAAAGCGCCAAAGCCTTGAGTGGGGATAACCTTCTCAAGCGCTGAGAAAAGCGAGCCCCTTGGCTCCCTCAGGTGAGACGAGAGAATGGCGCAGGCGTGATTTCTATTTAAGTAGCGATTACCCAATGGCGACATCAAGGTATTCATTTTCAATAATTCGCCATATCGAGGATTGGAATTTCCCGATATTCCCTCATGCGACCAATCCAACATTTCCATCCAGTATGGGAAGCGGAAATGACGCTTTGATTGAACGCCTAAATCAAAAGAGATGGAGTAATCGGTGGGAAGGTAGTCATGCCTTTCATTTTCTTGGGTATGAAAGAGCGTCAAGGGTTGGTTTTCTCTTGTACCCTTAGCTGCCTCGATCGCCTTTCCTACTATTGGGCGCAAGGGTTTAGGGCACCAACGATAAGGCTTACTATTTTTTGCTGCAAAAGGACCTACTATCAAGAGATCTGCAGATGAAGGCTCTACCCACTCTATGCCATAGCCCATATTTGCAATAGCAATCGGCAGTAGGCTCGATTGATAGTCATGGGGCACCCCATTTGTGGCGATCTTAATCGGTTTCATCTGCAGTATTTATTGAATAAGTGATTTAGTCATCATAGCCAACGAGTTTCCATGGCAATCTAGTTTGGAATTTAGTTTGCGTCTCTCTTGCTAGGTGGTAGTAAAGGGGCTTATCTGTTTTTCCATACAAGACATTTTCAACGAAATGGAAGAAGGAAGTATCGACAGAATGAATTTCAGCAGCATTCTGCACCAACTTAGTCCAGTCATAGATATTTGGGGTGGCTGGATATATTTCAATCACTTTCAGGTTGGCTAAATTATCAATATTTAATGAATATTTATTGTTTCCAGAGTCACCATTGCAAACCAATATATAGGGTTCATTCAGCGGGTTCAGTTTCGCGTAGAGCTCTTCAGAAAGAGGGCCGGCTGGAGTAGAGGCTTTGCTCCAGCGATATTCAAACGGTATTCCATACTTTTCGTAAAAAGATTGATCAAAACGCTTGATGTCAATATTGTCGATGCCAACAGTAATGTAAGTAGCATTCAGAAAGTTTGCCAGTTGCCTTGCTTCGCGACCGCTTGTCACAACGGTTGGAAAAACATTCTTCGAGCTATGTAGCATCCATGAAACCGAATGAAAATATTGCGATAGGCATGCAAGGTGATAGCGAATATTGGGATTTTTTTCAGCAAGTGTTCTGATGAGGCCTAGGCAGATGAGATTGTCGCCTAAGCCAAAGTGCGCCTCTATCAAAACGACATTTTTTTTACGTGGTGTAAATAGATTCTTCAGTGCCCGCTTGATATTGGACTGGTGAAAAGCATTAAACATTTCTATTGACGTTCTTTTGAATTAGGGATGGTAGGTAGATTTTGAAGAAGTATGGCAAGCTTACTTTAAAAAAGTAGGGCTTAGCCCTTTCCCATTTTTCAAAACTAATAAAGTCATATTGAGTGGATAGCTCCCGTGCCTTTTTCGGGCTTAAGAATGCAACATGATTTAACAAGGTATTGCCAAGGCGCCACCAAGGTTGATCCGTATAAATGATCTCATTAGCATGGTGATGCGAGATATAGGTACCTAATGTTTCATACTCACTGAAGCTATTGGGAGCATCAAAGTTAATTTGACTCAAAAGGGCATTAACCCAGGGAAGTTGAAATTTCTTTTCAAATTCGGCACAAAATTCATTTAACCAAAGCACTTTTATTGGAAAGCACTGCGCAATAAAAGAAAAGGAAACTATTTTGGAAAGGCCTGTAAGCTTAAGAATAGTTTCAAAATAAGGAGCGTGGTTTTCGGTGCTTTTGTAATAGATTAATTTTCCATCTAGGCTAATAAATTCTAACTTTTTAATTGGCGCAGTATCTGCATCCCAGATTAAAACAATGGCTTCTGGAGGGGAATCTTTAGCGGCAAGTAATTTAATAAATTGTTGTAGATACCAACCAAATTGGCTTTTCCTATTTTCAGGAAGGAGCTTTAAGAGTTGGGTTCTAAATTGGTCTGTATAGCGAGACTCGCCAATAATTTGAAATTGCTGAGGTGATCTTTTTGTGAACTCGGAAACCTCATTATCCGGCACGATTACCTGATATTCATCGGCCAAAATATTCTGAATCATGAATCTAGAGGTAATTTCCCATGCCTCAATATCTTTTAGGCAGCAAACTGATATCAGCTTGTTAATTGAGGTGGTTTTGTAAGGCATAATTTGAATAATAAACCTTAATGTTTGGGCAATTAACCATGATTTTAGTAACTGGCGGTGCGGGCTTTATTGGCGGCAATTTTGTCTTAAATTGGCTGGGCAATCCGAGTGCTGAGGGTATTGTTAATCTCGATAAGCTGACCTATGCTGGAAATCTAGCCACATTGGAGCCCCTAAAGAATGATTCCCGTCATGTATTTGTACACGGCGATATTGGTGACAAAGAACTCGTAACAAAATTCTTAAAAGAGTATCAACCACGCGCGATCGTGAATTTTGCAGCAGAGAGTCACGTCGACCGATCAATCCATGGCCCAGCTGAGTTTGTGCAAACCAATATTGTTGGTACCTTTAATTTGCTAGAATGTGCGCGTGAGCATTGGAACGGGCTTGAGGGTTCCGCAAAAGATGCTTTTCGTTTTCATCACGTGTCTACGGATGAGGTCTATGGGTCATTGTCAGCAAAAGATCCTGCCTTCACTGAAACTACTCCTTATGAGCCAAATAGCCCTTACTCTGCATCGAAGGCGGCATCAGATCATTTAGTTCGTGCCTGGTTTCACACCTATGGGTTCCCAGTAGTCACGACAAACTGCTCGAATAATTATGGGCCCTACCATTTTCCCGAAAAACTCATTCCCCTAGTGATTCTGAATGCTCTAAATAGCAAACCTTTGCCAATTTACGGCGATGGC
>CAIJLK010000238.1 GCA_903821465.1 uncultured Bacteroidota bacterium
AGATATTTTGTACCCGATTTATTTTTTACCTGCAACATATTTCCTGCAAAATGATTCATTTGGTCAATAGAAATAGGAATAATCACTTTGCATGTTGCAAGAATAGCCGCCTCTAAATTTTCCTTTTCAGATTCATTGGAGATACAATCAAGACATACTACTACAAACCGGTCTGCAACACACATCATCACATTGGTATGATAGATCGGAAATCCTTCTGCATCTAATGCTTCAAATACAATGGGAGTGTAGCCCATCTCATCACAAAACTGTTGTAATACATTCTCATTTGTTCTAACAGATAAACAGGCGTAAGCAATCTTGTTTTCTCTGTCTAAAACCATACTTCCAGTTCCTTCAAGATACAATTCTCTTTCTTCCTGTTCCGTATAATCGACTGTATTAGCTAATTCGAATTTTGATGCAATTGCATTCAGCACAGAAGGTTTTCGTTCTCTTCTTCTATTTTCTGCAAACATGGGATACAAACAAATGGTACCATCTGAATGAAATGAGATCCAGTTATTCGGAAAAATAGAATCGGGGGTATAAGGTTCTGCTGTATCCTGAACAACTGTTACATCAATGCCCTGATTTTCTAAAACCTGCACAAAGCAATCAAATTCTTGCAATGCTTTTGCCGGCACAGTATGGTCGCCCGTATTTATTTGAAAACTATTATTCACAGCAGTCTCCAAATTAAAATTAAAATGGCTGGGCCTGATCATCAAAATATGTGAAGTGGTTTGCATAGAATTATTTTAAAGCTGCTCTCAATAGGGGCATACTCATACAATGAAATCCGCCTCTTGCTCTAGAAAGCTCTGCAGAGGGCATCAAAATTAAACAGTCTTTCATCTCTTCAACATGCATTGTACCCGCTTCTAATTGTTGTATCAGCTCTTTAGCATGGATCACACTGAAACCTGCCTGCTTAAATGCTTCCGTTGTTTTGTCGTTTCTGTCATAACCTAATACCACTCCTTCTTTCAGCGCCAATAAATTGCATGAGTCGGTCCATTGTTCCCTTGCATTAAAAGGGAACTCGTTATTCCCCGAAAAAATAAACCTCACTTCAGCATCACAATGAAGGTCGTTCTTGCTGATATCAACTAGCAAGTCCTCCAGGCTTTCAAAGTAAATGGGATTTTCTGGTTGCTTTTTATGAAACTGAAGGATCTTGATTTTCTCTTCTTTTTTTATTTCAAGTATTCTTTCAATAGCATTTTCATCTTCATGTTTCACTGCTTTTCTGGAAAAGTTTCCAAGCATTACCCAAACATCTCTTTTTACCTGCGTAAAAACAGTATCGATATGCATGTAATCTCTTTTTTTGGGAATCTTAACTACGGTAACTTTTTCTACTATATTTTTTTCAAATAAAATATTGGTGATCTGTACTGCTGCTTCTGAAGAGGTTCTTTCACTCACCCCCACCAATAAATGGTTGCTACTTACTACCATTATATCTCCACCTTCCAAAGTGATTTTTCGTTCATCCTCTTCCTTCGGCATTAAAAAACTATGATGTGAGTCGGATAGTTCAATAATATGATCTTTGTAATTCGAAAAAAGTGGATGATTAAAAAAGATATATTTTGCTAAAAGTGCTTCTCTGGTCCTTGCTTTTTTCGCTGGTTTATTTAATAAAACATAATCATTGATAGTGATTCCAATATCTCTTGTAAAAATAAAATTTGGAATTGGAGCAAATAATAATTGCTTATCTACAGATGTGCCTGAAACAAATGTTTTGGCCAATTCAGTACTACTATAGTTTAATAAATTTTTTTGTGTATCATAAGTGCA
>CAIJLK010000239.1 GCA_903821465.1 uncultured Bacteroidota bacterium
TTCAAAATCTTGTAAGGCTATTTTATCCTTACTACACCATACAGCAACTTTAATAAATTTTGTAGGATAGCCCAATAGGTTTACACGAATCCAACTATTAGTGCTTCCTTGTGCAAGAAGTAATTGAAAAGAAATAATTAAGTAAGAAAAAACAAAACAGATTCTTGTCTTCATAAACAGCAATAATTGCTAGTAAAAGGTAAGCAATTATTCTATTTTCTTCAAGTGCTCATCATATAAGCCCATTAATAGACTATTCCCATTGGCATCTACTTTTACGGCTCCATACTTTGAAACTGCATATTTTTTAGCATCCCCCTGCTGAATGAAAAAGTTTTCAGCTCCTATGTTCAATGAAAAATATCCTTTACTATATTCAATGAGGTATTCATTTTCATTGATTGGATTCGGCTTTTGTTGAAACCTGATCCTTTCTGCAATTGAATTAGAATCTAGTTTCACAACCACATATCCACGTTTGTAGAGTGTGTCAAAAATCAATCCTTTTACGATCTTGTATTTTAAACTAACCATGTCGCCTTGAATCAATGGCGCCTTGGCATTGTTTTCTATTAGCTCCAAAAAAATAAGTTTGCCATCTTTCAGAATTTTTTCTTTTTGAATGGACGAATAATTTACGAAAGCTAATAATGCTATTAGATTCAGCAAGATCAAAATCAATTTAAAGCTTTTCATCGGTCACCAATTTTTTTGCGTTGAAAAAATAGATGCCACCAAATATAATGCCTGTTACAAAAAGCATTCCTGATTTAATTAATAGGCTATAATCAAGTTCATAATAAAGCATACATACAAAATAAATAAGGCTGAGAACCCCAATTATAAAGCCGGTTTTATAATTTACATAAAAGCAAAGTAGCAACACTAATATTGATCCTATAATTGCCGGAGATATAGCAGTCAGAACTAATACAATTCCGCTGATAATATATATCTGGGTTCTGCTATTTTTTTCCAATACTTCTAATTTATTCATTAGGATGTTCATGAATATTAAAACAGCTGCAATAGGTGCAATAGAGGAAATCCAGCTATAATTTAAATGAAACAGTAACTCAGATTTTACACTAATCAACCCAAGGCTAATGATAAAAATGATAATTAGTCCGATTTTTAAAGTGCTATATAAATTTGACAAATACTGTTTTGCGGAAATGATCTTTGCTTCATTTAGAAAGACTTGAACTAATGCAAAAACAATGATTAGATTATATACATGAAATAGCCAAAAATAGGTTGAGATCTTTATCAGCCACAACAAACTTCCTGCAATAATTAGTAATGCTATCAATGACTGATAAGTATTTTTTGAAATTACTATCGTAAATACACCCATTAAAAGAAAGTATAGTGTGATTGATTTTTCATCAACTTTCAATCCGCTTAAACTTACCGAAACCAATAAAATGCCCCATAAAAGTGTAGATACAAAAATTGTATCGAAGATCAATAGCTTTATAAGCCTACTGGAGATTACCGAAACTACTATCAGAAAAATTGCAAAACTCAGTATATAAACTGGCTTGCTATTTAAATTAAACAAGGTACTAATAGCAGCAACCAGAAAACTACTTCCAAGAATCCCTCCTAGGATGGTTATTATTTTAATAACTAAACTTGCATTCTCCTTTTCATATTTCGATATTTCTTCAGATAGATTCGTCTGATTCAAAACAAATCCTTCCCCCTCTGAATGCTTTATTTCTTCTAGTAATTTTTTGATGTGATCTAGCTTTTCCATTTTTCTGATTTTTGAATTACTAGTAAATATTTTATCAGATATCCTACACTAACAGTGATAAAAACACCATTCACTAAGAACACCCATTCTTTGGGTAATACTTTCCCTGAAAAGGCTGTAAGTATAACCATGAAACTGAATGGAACGATCGCAAGAAATAGGAGATTTTTCTTAGCAAATGCATATTTCAACCCTAATAAATAGATGAGCAATGTGCAAGCGATTAATGCATATAAAATGGTTTCGAATTTTTCTGCAATTCCTTCCCAAACAGAAAGTGTTGCAACCGATACAATGTAAATAAATACTAAATTTTTCAACCAATTTGCAACCTTGAAATAATCAAACTTATTAGAAAGCAATAAAAATAGCAATAGCCAAATTCCATTCATTAATAACACAATCAGAAAAGCCTGACCCTCAGTAATTCGACTAGTCTCCAATTGAACATAAAACGTAAATGTGACATTCACCAAATACAGAAAAAAGGCCCACAAAAATGCATGATTGGTAACGAGTACCCAGACCGTTACAAATACAGTCCATGCAAGGAAAAAATCATATGCAGTTGCACCACTCTGATAAATCTGTCCGTATACGGCAAACAATGCTCCAACTAATACCGAGGCGGCAGTTAACAGAATATTCTTTATCAATTCATGGATCTTAGCAATCAGCGCTACCATGATGGTAGTAAATAGGATGAATTCAATTAATCCTATTTTTAGGAATTTATGCAACCCATACCAATTATAGGTAAAGAAGAAAACAATACCTGCTGTTACAAATCCAATGGCAACTATCAATAAAAATAATCGGAAAAATTTTTTCCAAGCAGTTGTATCATTATAAACATCCTGCTTTAAGGCGGCATCAACTTTTTCAGTTGACCAATTACTATTCCTAGTAATGACATATATATCCTCTCTATCCATCATAACGCAATTACATTTTTTTGTAATGAACGAAATTGAAATATTGGGCAGGAGATAGTGGGATATAACCAGCTTTCAAAACCAAGATAATAACAATTTGGAATAAAAGCAAGAGCCAAGCACTACCCTTTTTAACCTATTTTCGCAATTCAATTCTATAAACAATGAAATTGGTATCTTACCTCAACGAAGGACACGATCAATTGGCTTTTTTAGTAGATGGACTCTTATTCGATTGCGACCTTATGCAACCCGAATTACCTAATAGCATGAATATGTTTTTGCATTACTGGGACGATATGTATCCCATTGCACAGCAGGTAGATGCAGCCATCAAGTCGGGCCGTATCAATGCAGACAGAGGCATACCAATAGATGATCTGCAAATATTAGCGCCAGTTCCATTTCCAACATCTTGTAGAGACGCTTATGCATTTCGGGCACATGCTGAAGCCACAAGAAAGAACCCGCAAACAGCATTGCCAGTAGCTTATGACCAATTTCCTGTATTTTATTTTAGCAACCATCATAGTATCCAAGGACCTGGGGAAATTAAATGTATGCCCGATCATTTAGAAGAACTGGATTTTGAACTGGAAGCAGCTGTTGTGATTTGCAAGCATGGCAGAAATATACCAGCAGAAGAGGCGGATAATTATATTGGGGGAATCCTGATCTTCAACGATTTCAGTGCACGCAAACTGCAGTTGGAAGAAATGCAAATGCATTTAGGACCCGCGAAGGGAAAGGATTTCGCAACTGCGATCGGTCCCTGCTTAGTAACCCTCGATGAATTAGAACAATATGAAGTGCCTGCAGGCTCGGGGCATACAGGAAAAAACTGGAGTCTTGAGATGAAAGCCGCAGTAAATGGTGAGCAAGTGAGTGGCGGAAATTTATCTACTATGCAATTTACTTTTGCTGAAATTATTGAAAGGTGTTCTTATGGAGCCGACTTGCAACCTGGCGATATTATAGGAAGCGGGACCGTGGGAACAGGTTGTTTTCTAGAAA
>CAIJLK010000240.1 GCA_903821465.1 uncultured Bacteroidota bacterium
CAAGTAAATGATAATTGATACACACAGATCAAAATCAGAGCAATGGCAAAGAAGCGCACTAAACCTTTCAGTTGCATATTAGTAACGGTTTACAATTTTTTTTAGAGCGGCAAAGATAGGGGAATGGGAATGAATTATTCCCTACTGTGAATAGTTTGGTTTTCAGAAGGTTGATTAAAAGGCTAAAAATGCAAAAAAACTTGTCAAATCTGGTATATTGACAAGTTTTTTAGGTGTAGAAAGCCTTTTATTGCCTTTACAATTTATTGTACATCAATCAAAGTGACATCGAAATATAACGGAGAATTAGATGGAATTACAGTGCCAGATCCAGCACAGCCATAGCCCAAAGAAGATGGGATCACTAATTTAATACGACCTCCTTTTTTAATTAGGGGAAGTCCGATTTTCCAACCATCCACCAAAGTGCTTAATACCCAACCTGTTAACGCAGGGTTGCTTTGTGAATCAAAAACAGTTCCATCGAATAATTTTCCAGTATAGGTTATATAAATACGTGAATTTGGACCAGGGGTTGTTCCGGTTCCCGGAGTGATAATCTCATATAATATACCAGAACTATGCTGCGAATAGTTGATCGCATTTGTAGTACAATAGCTTATCATCGAGGCATTTTCAGATGCAATTGTAGCGGGTGTACAACCAGAAGTACTGGTTTTTCCACAAGATAAAGAAGCGAATAAAATAATAGTCCAGGCAAAAATCAGTTTTCTCATGTATCGGGTTTAGGGTTATAGACGCATTTTTATGCCTTAAGGCTGCATCTGGTTAGGTATTTTTAGTTTGTTTTTTTCTTGCTACTATTGATAAAAAGCGTTGTTCGTTTTGTTCCCATTGGTAATTTCTATAAATAAATGCCATAAAAACAGCAATTCCCATAATGGCTAAAAGGAATAAAAATGGACTTAAACTACTATTCAGTTCCATATTGGCACGTTGGTACCATCCTAAGTAGATGGTTAATAAAATGGCAATCCCTATCGCAAATCCGGATGATAAACCGATTAAGAACGGACGGGCTGCATGCTTATAAGTATGCCTTTGATCAGTCCACCTCTTAAAAAAATCTGCATCAGTTTCTCTTGGCATGGCGCAATATTACTAAAACCTTAGAAATTTCTGATTCAATCGGTTAAACTAGCTGGTCTTTTAACTAAATTTATTATTTAGTTAATAACGATTGCATCATGAACTTGCTAAAGAAGTATGGTATTTTTATATACCTCATTGTTCTTATTACCCATTGCGCCTTTATTTATTTTGATTTAGAATGGCTTCGTTTTTATTCCAAAATCGTATTAGTGCCTTTTCTTTTGTTGATTTATTATTTGAAATACGAAGGCATTAAAAATAAATTATATATACTTCCTTTCATTGCTTTAGTAGGTTCTTTTATGGGAGATCTTTTATTGGCTTTTGAAGGATCTCAATTCTTCCTTTGGGGTATGTTAGGATTTATGGTAACCCATATTTGTAATGGTTATTATTTTTATTCATTACATAAATTATCGATTAAACAGTCTAAAACAGCTTGGGTAGCTTTATTGCTTTTATCGATAATTTGTTCAATAGTTGTTTACAGTATTAAAGATAATTTAGGTGCTTTTTTAATACCTATTATCATTTATATTGCTTTGATTTCTATAATGGCCATACTTGCATCCAATCTAGCTGATTCTAAATTGTATAAATATGCTGCCGTGCATTATTTTATTCCCGGAGCTATATTGTTTGTATTATCAGATGGATTATTAGCCATCAACAAATTTAAATTACAAGATCCCTCACTTGATATTTTTGTGATGCTAACTTATGGTTTAGCACAATTATATTTAGTAATGGGTTATTACAAAACAAAACCCTAAACGAAAAAAGCTCCGATATTTTAATACCGGAGCTTTTTTATATTCAATAGGATGAACATACCTTATTTTATTTAGTAACCCATGCCACCCATATCAGGAGCACCACCGCCATGCATTGGAGCTTCAGGTTTTGGTTTGTCAGCAATCACACACTCTGTTGTTAACAACATTGCAGCAATTGAAGCAGCATTCTCTAAAGCTACACGAGTAACTTTAGTTGGATCAATAACACCTGCTTTGAACAAGTTTTCGTAAACCTCGGTACGAGCATTGAAACCAAAGTCAGCTTTTCCTTCTTTGATTTTCTGAACAACGATAGAACCTTCAATACCGCTATTGATAACGATTTGACGTAATGGCTCTTCGATAGCACGTTTGATGATTTGAATACCAGTTGTTTCATCTTGGTTAGCACCTTTCAGTTTTTCCAAAGACTCAACTGCACGGATATAAGCAACTCCACCACCTGGTACGATACCTTCTTCAACAGCTGCACGTGTAGCGTGTAAAGCATCATCAACACGGTCTTTCTTTTCTTTCATTTCAACTTCTGTAGCAGCACCTACATATAATACTGCAACACCACCACTTAATTTAGCCAAACGCTCTTGTAATTTTTCGCGATCATAATCAGAAGTGGTATTTTCTACCTGTGCTTTGATTTGATTAACGCGACTAACGATATCAGCTTTCTTGCCTTTACCACCAACTACAGTTGTGTTGTCTTTATCGATAGTGATAGAAGCAGCTTGACCTAAGTAAGTAAGGTCTGCATTTTCTAATTTGAAACCTTGCTCTTCACTAACAACAGTTCCTGCAGTTAGGATAGCAATATCAGTTAACATTTCTTTTCTGCGATCTCCGAAACCTGGTGCTTTAACAGCAGCCACTTTCAAAGTTCCACGCAATTTGTTTACAACCAAAGTAGCCAATGCTTCGCCTTCAAGGTCTTCAGCAATGATCACTAATGGACGACCAGTTTGCGCAACTTTCTCTAAAATGTGTAAGATGTCTTTCATTGCACTGATCTTCTTGTCGTAGATCAGGATATATGGATTCTGTAATTCAACTTCCATTTTTTCGCTATTGGTAACGAAGTAAGGAGAGATATATCCGCGGTCGAATTGCATACCTTCTACTACATCAACTGTAGTATCAGTTCCTTTTGCTTCTTCCACTGTTATAACACCTTCTTTACCAACTTTAGCCATTGCCATTGCAATTAACTTACCGATTTCGCTATCACTGTTTGCAGAGATAGTAGCAACCTGCTCGATTTTTTTAGTATCGGTTCCTACAGTTTGAGATTGCGCTCTTAAGCTTTCAATCACTTTAGCAACTGCTTTATCAATACCACGCTTCAAATCCATTGGATTCGCACCAGCAGCAACGTTTTTCAAACCTTCGCCAATGATAGCCTGAGCTAATACAGTAGCAGTAGTAGTTCCGTCACCTGCAATATCTGCAGTTTTAGAAGCTACTTCTTTAACCATCTGAGCACCCATGTTCTCAATTGCATCTTCTAATTCAATTTCTTTTGCAACTGTAACACCATCTTTAGTTACTTGAGGTGCACCGAATTTTTTTTCAATAACCACGTTACGACCTTTTGGTCCTAGGGTTACTTTAACTGCGTTGGCTAAAGTGTCAACGCCTTTTTTCATTTTGTTTCTTGCTTCGATATCGAAGAAAATTTGTTTAGCCATTTATACTGATTTTGTAATGTTAGAAAAAGGAATTGTTATTTAAATTAATCAAGTCAATGAAGACGTTGAATTCATTTAATTAAACAATCGCTAGAATATCACTTTCTCTCATGATCAACAAATCTTGACCTTCAATAGTGATTTCTGTACCGGCATATTTGCCATACAATACATTGTCGCCAACTTTAACAGTGATTGGTTCATCTTTCTTACCTGTACCCACAGCAACAATAGAACCACGTTGTGGTTTTTCTTTTGCAGTATCTGGGATGATGATTCCGCCTGCAGTTTTCTCTTCAGCAGCGGCAGGCTTAACGATTACTCGGTCATGTAGCGGAGTAACGTGCAATTTTTTAGCCA
>CAIJLK010000241.1 GCA_903821465.1 uncultured Bacteroidota bacterium
CTGAAATAGGTAAGGAAGGTTTGGCGATTAAATAATCCCTTAACCAATACCTCAAGTTCAAGATGCCGTTCAGGGTTGGTTATGCCATCAGCGATTCGCCATGGCATAAAACGTTCTTGATCAGCAGAAATGGAACCTATGCGAGCAGTTGTGCCATCCGAAATGACGCAAACTACATTTGGCTCGAATAGTTGGGGGATTTCATTCTTGTAATTACTAATTTGATTGAATGCTGCATAGACATCAGCTTTTTCATCAGCCGGATTCTTTAATTCAATGACCGCAAGGGGGAGCCCGTTTACAAAGGCCACCATATCAGGGCGGACTGTTTTGGTTCCTTTAACAGTAAATTGGTTTACGATCAGCCAATTGTTATTGGTGGGATTATTCCAATCAAAGACCGATAGCGTAACTTGGCGGTTGTTACCATTTTCTTCAATTTCAACAGGTATGCCATCTCGAAGCCACACATATAGATCTCTGTTAGCTTCGATTAATGATTGTCCGGCGAACTGACGTACTTTCTTCTCTGCATCTTCAATAGCCGTTACCGGGGCATCGGGATTAAGGCGCTCTAAAGCCATGCGCAACCGTGGAATAAGAATGGCATCGGTGTAATGTTCTCGTTCGGGAGCAATGCCGCCCGGGGAGATTACCTCTCCATGGGAATATTCCCATCCTAGTTTTCTGAACCAGTCTATGCAGGCTTGTTCAAGATCGTTTTCGGTCATTTTGGCTCAATTTATTAATAGTATTCATTATTTGGATCATCGTTGAAATACTCGGGGCCAACAGAACCAAAATCGATATTAATACGAGAGGGGACCAGCTCAATATTGTCGATTTGCGGTTGATTACCAGCAGGATCAGTAAACGAAATCAGAATATCGATTTCCACTTTCTTATAGACTGTGGCAATACAACTGCCAACATCGGCCATATCTCTATCAACCCCATCTTTCACGGAGAATGAAAAATTGCATGCTGCTGTAACGTAAATAGAAACAGTTGTCCGCGCAACTAAAACACCATTTCTATAGTCAACGGGATATAACTGCGGGTTGTCATTATCTGGAACAAACTCAGCGTTATCGAGTTCCACTGATTCTAACTCTGCGTCGTAATAATATGCTGCATCAGCCTCAGGAATCCAATCGATTGACCAAATATCATCGCTAATTGAATCTTCGATTTCAGTTAAAAGGTTTTGATGTTTATTGTGGGCGATCTCTTTTTCAAGCTTCCTACATAATATGGTTTGGTGGCTATCCACCTCCTGAATCAACGTTAGCGCCTTAGCAATATCATTAATTGCAAAAAGACGCTCGCTTCTTGCACAGTAATTCACCCATCCTTTGTCATGAGTGACAATAATTACAGCAATATCCTCTTTTTTTGCCCAAGACTCAAGAGATAAAAGGGCAATTGCATCTGGAAACTCTGCTTTCTTGTCTTTGGCACCTTCAAATGGTGGTTGAGTATCAAAATAATGCTTAAGCAATTCAGAAGGATTAAGAAAATCTTCCGCCATTGCAAGCTTTACGCCGCATCGATTTATGAACTGATCGAGCGATTTTTTTGCTAGCTCTTTTGGTTCAATTTCCTGAAGTAATTCAGTTGATACAGCCAGTTGCTTGCTATCTTCAATATTCCAGAGTTTTGAAATGCCTCGCAAACCAGACTGAAATTTGAGCTTTTTTTCAATTGCATGCTCTGAAATATGTTTAAAAACTTCCCGAATAATAACTTCTGACAATACAAGTTGAAACGGAGCGTCTTTAAATTGATCCAAACGACCAAACATCCCTTGATCAAGCTTGTATCCAGCTCGAGTAAAAACATTCGTATCCAAAGAAATTGCGCGAATTGATCCGTCGAGTAATTTAGATTTGATTTCGATAAGCTGATCTGGAAAATCATCGTAATCTACTTTGGCATCGATTTTTGAAGTCATGCGACGGCCTTATCAATAAATGATTCAATATCATCGATATTAATTTTTTTTGAAATCAAGCGCGGGAGGAGAATCTTTTTAAGATCATTAAGTACTGCAATCTCTTTTTTGTAATTAGAAATAAGATCAACTATGTGTCTTGTTGTTAAGGAAAAATCTCTCATTACTTCAATAGATGGAATAATAATTTCGGTTGCAAGAACAACATCTGGTTTAACCGCTGGATATGCAGCCCCATCCGCCAAGTGACCTAAACGTTGAATTGCTTCTTCACTCGTTGCCGAAAAATAAAGGAATTCTCGTTCAATTTCAGTTTTCGGACGAAGAACAGCAAATCCTGTACTTGCAGTAAGTCCATCTTGA
>CAIJLK010000242.1 GCA_903821465.1 uncultured Bacteroidota bacterium
TGCTTCTGGATTTCAAGCAGAAAAATGTTTGCAGGATACCATGACAAAATACAAAGGAAAATATATCCTTTGCGTTGAAGGCAGTGTTCCAATGGGAGCAGATGGCGTTTATTGTATGATTGGTGGTAAGACCTCACTCCAAATTTTGGAAGAGGCAGCTGAGAATGCTCAAGCAATTATTGCTTGGGGTAGTTGCGCTAGCAACGGTTGTGTTCAATCAGCCAAACCAAATCCTACTAAAGCAACACCAATACATAAATTAGTAAAAGGCAAAACAGTTATTAAAGTACCAGGATGCCCTCCAATTGGTGAAGTAATGGCAGGTGTAATTGTACACTTACTTACTTTCGGACGTATACCTGAATTAGATAAATTAAATCGCCCTAAAGCATTTTACAGCAAGCGTGTTCACGATACTTGTTATCGTCGTCCATTCTATGATGCAGGATTGTATGTAGAATCCTTCGATGATGAAAACGCAAGAAAAGGCTATTGTTTATACAAAGTTGGTTGTAAAGGACCTTCTACCTATAATGCATGTGGTGTGATGAAATGGAATAATGGAACAAGTTTCCCTATCCAATCTGGTCACCCTTGTATTGGTTGTAGTGAAGAGAACTATTGGGATAATGGCAGACTATATGAAAGAGGTTCTTCTTTTGCAGGATTTGGTATTGAAGCCAATGCCGACAATGTTGGAAAAGTTGCATTGGGTGTAACAGCAGCTGCTTTAGCGGGACATGCTGTAATGACCAATGTACGCAAGAAGAAACTGATTCTTGGCCTTGAGGAAGAAGGCAAACAAAGCGAACATGAATTAAAATCTTAATAAACTAATTATACAAATACATTGTATGAGTAAGAGAATAGTTGTAGACCCAATTACCAGAATAGAAGGACACCTGCGCATTGAAGCAGATATCGAAAATGGTAAAATCAAAGACGCTTTTAGCAGCGGTACCATGGTGCGTTTGCTAGAAGAAATTTTAAAAGGCCGTGATCCAAGAGACGCATGGGCTTTTGTAGGAAGGGTTTGTGGCGTATGTACCTCCACACACTCATTGGCATCTGTACGTTGTGTAGAAGATGCTTTAGGAATTAATGTTCCAGCTAATGCTGAATTAGTTAGAAACATTATGTTCTGTTCATTATATATGCATGATCACGTAGTGCATTTTTATCATTTGCATGCGATGGACTGGGTAGATGTGGTAAATGCCCTGCAAGCAGATCCTAAGAAAACATCTGAATTGGCTCAAAGTATTTCAAAATGGCCAAAGAGTTCTCCTGGTTATTTCAGCGATATTCAAACACGCGTTAAAAAATTTGTAGCGAGTGGTCAGCTAGGAATATTTGCGAATGGCTATTGGGGTCACCCTGCTTACAAATTACCTGCTGAAGTTAATTTGATTGGACTTGCACACTATTTAGAAGCATTAGAATGGCAGAAAGAAATTGTAAAGGTACACGCGATCTTCGGCGGTAAGAATCCACACCCTAACTATTTGGTAGGCGGTATGGCTTGTTCCATTGGAATTGATGATGTAAGTGGTATTAATGCAGAAAGATTAGCAGAAGTAGAACAGTTATTGAAACAAGGTAAAGAGTTCATTGAGCAAGTATATATTCCTGATTTAATGGCTATTGCTTCATTCTATAAGGACTGGGGTGCAATTGGTGGCGGATTAGGAAACTACCTGGTTTATGGTGATTTACCAACAAATGGCATTAAGGATGCAAAAGGATATAAATTCCCTGCAGGTGCTATCTTAAACAAAGATGTTAGCAAAGTTCACGAAGTGGATTTACGTAAAGACGATGAGGTTCAAGAATTTATTACCAACTCTTGGTATGAGTATAAAGGTGGTAATGATGTTGGATTGCATCCTTGGAAAGGGGAAACCAGTATTAAATACTCAGGTCCAAAACCTCCATTCCAAAACTTAAATACCAAAGAGAAATATAGTTACCTCAAAACTCCAAGATGGAAAGGTCATGCAATGGAAGTGGGACCACTTTCTCGTATGTTAGTGGGTTATGCAAGTGGTAGACCAGAATTCAAAGAGGTAGTTGATAAGGCATTGAAAGATCTGAATGTTCCAATTACTGCATTATTCTCAACATTGGGAAGAACTGCTGCTCGTGGATTGGAAAGTTTATTAACTGCACAATGGTCTTTAGAGTTCTTTGACCAATTGATCGCCAACATTAAGAAGGGTGATGTTAAGATGGCAGAGATGACCAATTTTGATCCATCAACTTGGGAAAAACACAGTTTTGGTGTGGGACATTCAGAGGCGCCTCGTGGAGCGCTGGCACACTGGATTAATATTGATGATCAGAAAATTTCGAATTATCAATTGGTCGTTCCAACAACATGGAATGCTTCTCCAAGAGATAGTAAGGGACAATTATCTGCTTATGAATCATCATTGATCGATACACCGGTTGCTAACGAACAACAACCTTTAGAAATTCTACGTACCATTCATAGTTTCGACCCTTGTATGGCATGTAGTGTACACTTATATGATGAAGATGGTAAAACTATCAGCAGAATTAGTGTAGTGGGTGAATAGTTCATTAACAATTAAAAATTAACGGATGAAAACTAAATTTTTGCATATTCATCGGTTGCGTCGTGTATATGTTTGGGAATTGCCAGTGCGATATTACCATTGGTTAAATGCCCTTGCGATTATAGTACTGATTTTAACCGGTTTCTTTATTGCCAATCCTTTGGCGATACAAAGTCACCAAGAAGCAACCAACCAATTTACAATGGGTTGGGTACGTCTGATACATTTTATCGCATCATATATTTTCTTTTTTAATTTTCTGTTTAGAATTTATTGGGGTTTTGTTGGAAATAAATATGCGAACTGGAAACAGTTCATACCAACTTCCAAAAAGTTCTTCAAAGAAATGTGGCATGTCTTTAAAATTGACATACTCATGATGCGTGGAAAAGAACATATTAGCATTGGCCACAACGCTATGGCAGGATTTATTTATTTTTTAACTTTCTTCGCTTTCCTTATACAATGCTTAACAGGATTTGGATTGTATGCTTCAATGGGTACATGGTGGCTTCCAAAAATGTTTGCTTTTGTACCTGCTATTCTAGGCGGTGATATTCTAACAAGATCTATTCACCATTGGGCAATGTGGTTCTTTATTTTATTTGCAGTAATCCATGTATACCTTGTGTTCTATCACGATTATGTGGAAGGACGTGGTGAAATTAGTAGCATGGGTGGCGGTTGGAAATTTATTGAAGAAGACGTATTTCAGAATGAAGAACACCACACTCCAAATGAGCCAAAAAGTAAAGCATGATAAAAATGTCTGAACTATTGATTTTGGGAATTGGTAACTACCTGATGGGTGATGAAGGGGTGGGAGTGCAAACAGCTCTTGCTTTACAGAAATTACCCATTGCAGGTACTATTGATGTGGTTGATGGAGGAACTGGTGGATTTCATTTATTAGAGTTCTTTGAAGTGCACAAAAAAGTTATTCTGATTGATGCCACTCTAGATGATAATGAACCAGGAACTATCCGACTCATCAAGCCCCGTTTTGCCAAAGACTTTCCAAGAGCCATGAGTACGCATGATATTGGGTTGCGCGACATGGTTAATGCTTTGCAGTTAATGGATAAAATGCCTGATATTTATTTGTTTGTGGTAAGTATTGAATCAATACAACAGCAGGGCATTGAACTTACAGAAGCTATCGAGAAAGCCATACCAGTTCTTATTGAGAAAGTTATTGAACTAGCTAATCAGTTGCAAGAAAGCACAGTGTTAGTGTAGCATAACAATTACTCAATTTAATAAAAGCTTCATCTTTTCTTCGGAACAGGATGAAGCTTTTTTAATGCTTATAACTCGACATGAGTATCTTTGAGTTTGTTCATTAAACTTTAATACTTGCATCCTCTAGATAATCCAATATGGCATGCGCTGCAAAGCGTAGATAAAAATAAGAATCAAGGCGACGAAGAAAGCCTGTTCTTTTTTCCCGAAATTTCGCCCTTTGTTGGGCTGAAAGATTGGGATTCCTCCTCTTTACAAAAACTATTTGACATTCTACCTGCAGGAAGAACGCTGTCTACTTTAATTGCCAATCCATTTGTTTTAAATGATCAATGGGAACTTATATTCTCTTTGACACTTTTTCAAATGGTTTGCACCCAACAAAAGACATTTAAGTCATCTGACCTGCCATTGGAACCGCTAAGCGACGAGCATATACCCCAAATGATAGATCTTACTGCATTAACAAAGCCGGGTCCATTTGTGCAACGAACAATTGATTTTGGCAATTATTTTGGCGTTTTTGAAAATGATCAATTAGTGGCGATGGCAGGAGAGCGCCTACATCTGGCTGACTATACAGAAGTTAGCGCGGTATGCACCCATCCAGCGTATCTAGGAAAGGGATATGCGGTGGCTTTAGTGCATTATCTAACCGAACAAATTCTGGCTACAGGGAAGACCGCTTTTTTACATGTGCGGCAGGATAATGAACGTGCCATTCAATTATATCAGGGACTCGGGTATGAAATAAGGACAGAAATGTATTTTGCTGTTATAAAGCCAAAGAAATAAAACTTTGTGCTTAAATTCGTAAAAGTTGTAAAGATGCGGGAGATTAGACGCATAAAAGTATAAGCCTTCAATTATTAAAATGACCCGCATTTATCAAATTATAGCTTTTTTTCTACTATTGGGAATACAAAATGTATCTGCGCAAAGAGACGCAAAGTATCCCACGCCATCTGGAAATATCAATGAACTTTTTTTTATTCAAAGAGATCCCAATATTAATACGCTGATTTATGAGTTGAATATGAATAAAGGGGGATTGATAGAGGATGAGCCAGTTCATGTTTATTGGATTCGTTACGCAGATAAAGGGCAGAAAGAAGAGCTCAATTATATACAAAGAAATTTTGCATATGGTGTAAAATCGAAATTAATAAGCAAGGATAATTATGAAATACGTTTTGTTTCTTACAAAAAGAAACAGATGGTTTTGAAAAAATCTGCAGATAATAATTTTTATATTTTTACCGACATTAACAAAAAGCAGGCCATTTTAAAACAGGTTTTCATTCGGGTTAATGGAGGTTCTTTTTGGGTTCCCAATATTGAGTATGTTGAATTAAAAGGGATAGACCCAACTACTGGAGTAGAAGTAGTTGAAAGAATGAAGATTTAAACTTTCTAAATAGATTAATAAGGAAAGGCAATCTATTGATTCTAATATGAAAATAGGGTTGGTTTTTTGGGTGAAAACTTTCATAAAACGTTTGAATGCCCTTTCGTTCAGAACCTTCAAAATCAAATAATATCAGTTCTTCTGAAAACTCTTGTATAATCTGATCTAGTAGATAATGATTTGCTGCAATGATTCTTCCTTGATTATTCGTGGCATTCATAATAAGATATAATCTTGTCTTACTTTTTAAGAGTAAAGCAGTTGAGCGTATATCTAAATCCGATTCTGAATAGGCTGTTCTTGTTATGCAATTACCTGATTTTGAAAAGGCTAAACATGCTTCTTGAATTCGCGAAAAGTCTGAGTCTTTGTAATTGGGGAATCGATCTTGGTAATGACTTTTAAATTCCTGAATAGACTTCTCAACCGATAAATCATTCGAATATTTTAGTGTGTGTTTTTTTGATTTGAGTAAGTTCTTGATCAGGTCATTCGAATAGGTTGCATAGATTTCAGGGTAGTTATTATTCAGATCAATTATGAAATTTGTTTTTTCTATGTAAGTTATATTCTCAAGTATTTCTCTGTTTGCATAGTTCAAAAATAGGTCCCCAAATTTTGCAAATTCATTGACGGTTTTCCAGATTTCTTGAATTGGTAAATTCACGAGGTTGCCAAAAAAACCAAGCTGCTGAATAAAAGCCGGTGCATAGAAATATTTGATTCCAAATTTTTTACGCCATGGAAGAGGTAGAATAGTTTCATAATCGCCTATAATTAAGGCGGACCAGTTATCGCATATTTGATTTAGGAAGTGGTAGTTGGCGTAGATTAATTCGTTCGAGCTGTTTTCTAAACAATTATTCCATTTTATAGGATTGATCTTTGCCGAATTCAATATCTGAGTTTGTTTTACCATACTGGCTCTATATAATTCTTTAATAACCTATTTCCCTTTTCCAGATATAACAATACGAATTGTGTGCATCATTATTTTGAAGTCGAGTAATAATGATATGTTCTCAATATACATGAGGTCGTATTTCATTCTTTCGATCATTTCTTGAACAGAAGAAGCGTATCCAAATTGGATCATTCCCCAGGAGGTAAGTCCGGGTTTTACTTTTAACAGGTACCGATAATAAGGTGCTGTTTTTAAGATATAATCGATGTAAATTCTTCGCTCGGGCCTTGGTCCAACAAAACTCATATTTCCAATTAAAATGTTCCATAGTTGTGGCAATTCATCAATTCTCCATTTGCGCATAAACTTGCCCCATTTTGTGATTCGTAAATCGTAGTCTGAAGAAAGTGAGGGTCCGTCTTGTTCAGCATGGTCGTACATGCTTCTGAATTTGTAAATAACAAACAGTTTCCCTTTAAGTCCAACCCTTACTTGTGAATAGATGATATTGCCTGGAGAAGAGTACTTTGTGATAATGGCAACTAATAATAAAAGGGGACTTAAAAAAAGCAAGTTAAATATGGAGAATCCAATATCGAAAAGCCTTTTAATATTCTTTTGCCAATAAGGAAGTAGTTCGATTTCTAAGTCAATCAATGTGGCTCCAAAAACATTATTAGTTTTAACTGATCCCGAAATTATATCAATCATACTAGGTGCAATTTTGATATGCACTTCCTTTTCAATTAAAGCATTTATGATATTTTCTGCTTCTTGATATTGTTTCTTATCAACGGAGAGAATTACCTGGTCAATTTTTTTCTTGTCGATTACTTCATCTATTTCATCTACTGTTCCCAAACAATTTAGATATTTACTTAGGCCATTTTTAGAGTCATCTTTTGAAGTCAAATAACCAACTGGTTTGAGTCCTAGATAAGAAAAGTTCTTGATTAATTCTTTATAAATACTTACCGCATTCGAATTATTGCCAATGAATAGGGTGTTAAAATAGACACGTTGTTTGATAATGTCCCTTTTTACTTTTTCTAGTATCAATGCTCTTCCAATAAAAATTATAGAAAATTGAATAAGAAGATAAAGGCTAAGTATTGCTAGATTATTATTTGGAAAATTAATCATCCAAATAATGAGAATAAACAAAGATGTGTTGATAATGGTATCTGTTAATTCATTCAATCTCGATTTTTGATAAAGCGATTTCTGGTAACTACCTAATAATAAATACCATAAAAGCCATAGCATTGGAATCAAAAAATAATCTTTTACTAATTCATTGGTTTGAATATTATCAAATGAAAGAAATGCAATTTGATTAGGCAGAGAAATTCGCCGAAATAGTAGCCAACTGATTAATGAAAATACATAATCGCTGAGGGCATAAATTGCGCTATTCCTGAGTTTTTTTTGCATTCAGTTAAACTAGTATACTGGTGCTATTAATTTTTTCAAGTATCTGATGAGCTACTTCCAGTGCTAGGAATCCATCGATTTCACTTACTATGGTTGGCGTATTATTTTCAATGGCAGCTACAAAAGCTTCCAATTCTAGTTTAATTGCATTTTGTGGAATAATTGAGGGGTTGGCAATGGCGATTGTCTTTTTCCCATTTTGGGTTTCAATGTCAAAAGAAAATACATTGGTATCCTCGGGTTGTTTCAGTTTTATAATCTCTGTCTTTTTTTCAAGAAAATCAATCCCTATATAAGAATTAGGTTGAAAAAGGCGCATTTTGCGCATTTTCTTCATACTGATACGGCTACTAGTTAAATTGGCCACACATCCATTATTAAATTCAATTCTTACGTTAGCAATATCAGGCGTATCGGTCATTACTGCCACACCACTTGCTGAAATATGTTTGACATCGCTTTTTACTAAGCTTAAAATGATGTCGATATCGTGGATCATTAAATCTAAGATCACACTAACTTCTGTACCTCTTGGATTAAATTGTGCTAAACGATGAACTTCTATGAACATAGGGTTGAGGTTCATATCTTTCAACGCCAAGAAAGCAGGGTTGAACCTTTCAACGTGGCCTACCTGCATTTTAACGTTCGCCTCCCTGACCATATTTACAATATCTTTTCCTTCTTGAATAGTATTCGCCAGAGGCTTTTCAACAAATACATGTTTCCCTTTTCTGATAGCCTGCATACAAACGGCAAAATGCTGATCTGTTGGGGTAATAACGTCAATTATATCACAGGCGTCCATTAACTTTTCCTCATCCATATAACGCTTAAGTCCATATTGCTCAATAACTAAATTTGCATTGTCATTGTTGGGGTCGAAAAATCCCACCAATTTAACCCCTTCTATTTCTTTCCAGTTATTGAGGTGGAATTTTCCTAAATGACCAACTCCAAAAACGCCTACTTTAAGCATATCCTTTCCATTTTTAATAACGATAAAGATAGTTATTCAAATGGGCTAAAAGGGGAATGTTTTGAAGATGTGGATAGATTCGTTATTTCCAAAACGGGAATATTTCGTTCAATTTTAATTATTTTCCCAAATATGGAAAATGTCTTATATTTATAAAAAGATCATTTCTTTTCCGAAAATGATACATTTTTTAGGTTATAGCATGTTATCATGCTTGTAAATTGAAGGGTTCATTCGGATATTAAAATAGTGTCATGAAGGCTAACCGAATTTTTAAAATTTACATTCTAGAGGATGATCGATGGTATGGGGCGATGCTTGAGCATCATCTTTCTTTAAATCCTAATTATCAGGTTAGCAAATTTGAAAACGAACAAGCGTTTTTCAAAGCTATGATCGATGTGCCAGATATTGTAACCTTAGACTACTCTTTGACGGATATGGATGGGAGTCAGGTTTTGAAAAAAATACAGCAGATAAGCCCTCAAACAGAAGTGATTATTATTTCAGGCCAAGAAGATATTGCTACAGCGGTTAATTTATTAAAGACCGGTGCGTTTGATTATATCGTAAAGGATGAAGATACCCTCAATCGTTTATGGAAAGTTTTATTGCATTTACAGGAGATCAAAAACCTGAGAAAAGAAGTTGAAGATCTGAAAAGTGAACTAAAAAAGAAATACGATTTTTCTAAAATCATAATTGGTCAGAGTGATGCCATCAAGCGGGTTTTTTCTCTAATTGAAAAAGCTACGCAAACAAATATCACTGTGTCATTGAAAGGTGAAACAGGTACAGGAAAAGAGATGGTGGCAAAAGCGATTCATTATAATTCAGTCCGCCAAAAATTTCCATTTATCGCTATAAATGTTGCCGCAATTCCAAAAGATCTCTTGGAAAGTGAATTATTTGGTCACGAAAAAGGGGCATTTACAGGAGCTTCTGATAAAAGAATCGGCAAGTTTGAGGAAGCAAATAAAGGAACCATTTTTTTAGATGAAATTGGCGAGATGGACCCTTTGTTGCAGACTAAATTGTTAAGGGTTTTGCAAGAAAGAGAGATTACAAGAATAGGAGGAAATGCGGTGATTCCTATTGATATAAGAATTATTGTTGCTACGCATAAAAATTTACTGGAAGAAGTGAAAGCTAAACGATTCCGCGACGATCTGTATTATCGATTATTAGGACTTCCTATTGAATTGCCCCCATTAAGAGAAAGAGATAACGACATTTTGATTCTTGCAAAATATTTTATCAATAGTTTCTGTACTGACAATATGCTTCCTATTAAATCTTTTTCCCCAGAATCCCTACAGCGCCTTCGTTCTTACCACTTTCCGGGGAATGTTCGTGAATTAAAATCGGTAGTTGAATTGGCGATTGTCATGTCAGACGGAGAGCAGATTGAAGCAAAAGATATTAATTTAGAGGTGTCAGAAAGTACTGCTAGTTTGTTGATGCAAGAGAAAACTTTGCGAGATTATGAGTTGATGATTATTCAACATTTTATGGAGAAGTATGATAATGATGTTTTAATTGTTGCAAAAAAATTAGATGTTGGTAAGTCAACCATTTATAGAATGATTCAAAATGGCGACCTTAAACAAAAGTAAATAGTTCAAAAATTGAGTTTGCAAAAGCTAACATTCGATATTGACCAATGGGATAGATTATTTCCTTTTTTCATTCTTATCAATGAACAAATGGAGATTGTAAGTCATGGCAAGTCGATCGGGAAACAAAATAATATACATAAAAATCAAAGATTCGAAACAGTCTTTCACATTAAAAATTCCATAAGTAGCGAACTTAGTTTTGAAAATATTAAGTCAAATAAAAGTAAAATATATTTTCTTGAAACGATCGATATTGCAACGCATCAAAATCTAAAGGGGCAGTTTGAGTATTTAGTAGATTCCAATCAACTTATTTTCATTGGGTCAGCTCTAACTGAGAAGGAATTAACTGATGTGCGTCTTGAAACGCAAAGAGATTTTTATGAACGGGTATTGAATCAAATCCCATCTGACATAGCAGTATTCGACAAAGATCATCGGTACTTATTTCTGAATCCTGTTGCCATTAAGGATCCCGAACTAAGATTTTGGATGTTGGGTAAAAGAGATGAGGATTATTGCCGCTTTAGAAATAAGCCAATAGAAATAATGGAAAGCCGTAGAGCTCTATTCAGCCGTGTACTAAAAGAGAAAAAGTTATTTGTATATGAAGAGACATTGATAGATAGGGAAGGTAATCCTGAATATCATTTGAGAAATATGTATCCTGTTCTTGACGAAAATGGGGAAGTGTCGATAGTAATCGGTTATGGCGTTAATATCACAGAAAGCAGAAATATTGAGATCCAGATGCGTATCAATGAAAAACGATATCGTGATCTATTTAATTATAGTCAGGCTTTGATTTGTACCCATGATCTGAATGGTATTATGCTTTCTGTTAATCCTGCTATATGTGATTCTTTAGGGTATTGTAGTGAAGAAATGGTTGGTAAATCTTTGGGCGATTTTATGCATCACAAAGATGCTGAAAATCTCAAGAAAGATTATTTAGATATAATCAATAAAGACGGGAAAGGAAAAGGGGTATTCAGGGCCATGAGTAAAAATGGGAAAAAGCTATACTTACTTTTCCAAAACTATTTATTTGAAGAAAAAGGTATTGCCCCTTATATAATTGGATTCTCCCAAGATATTACTGAAAGAGTGCAGGCAGAAAATGAACTCTTGCTGGCTAAGCAGTTTACCGAAAATGTTTCTAAGGCAAAAGAGATTTTCCTTGCTAATATGAGTCATGAGATTAGAACTCCCATGAATGGAATTCTTGGTATCGCAAATTTGATGGCAAAAACGCAACTCGGAGAACAACAAAAAGATTACTTGAAATTGATTCTTGAATCTGCGAACAATCTCTTAGTAATTGTGAATGATGTTTTGGATATCGAAAAAATTGCATCAGGAAGGATTGAGTTTGAACAGATCCCATTTCTTTTTGAGGATAGAATTCGAACTTCTATGCAATCCTTTCAATATAAAGTAGAGGAGAAAGGACTCTTTATGAATTATATTTCTCCTTTAGAGGAAGACCTTGTACTAATAGGTGATCCTTATCGATTAAGTCAGATTTTCAATAACCTTCTTAATAATGCCATCAAGTTTACCAATGAAGGAAAAATACTTATTGAGATTTCGGTAATTCAAAAGAAGGCTGATAAAATTATTATTCGATTCTCTATATCTGATACTGGAATTGGGATAGATATGGGTCGGTTGGAAAATATTTTTGAACCTTTTATTCAAGCATCTACCGATACCACTCGGAAATTTGGTGGAACAGGATTAGGACTTTCTATCTGTAAAGATTTAGTTGAAATGCAAGGAGGCCAGATCTCTGTTAATAGTGTTTTGCATCAGGGTACCACTTTCAATTTTCAACTCCCATTTACGATTGGGTCAAAAGATATGCTGCTTGCTGAAGATCAGGCTCCGGAAGATTATAGCTTGTTAGGGAATAAGTATATTTTAATTGCGGAAGATGTGGAATTAAATCAATTCATCGCAAGGCAAATTCTGGAGACTTGGGGAATGAAAGTAGCCATTGCTAATAATGGAAAGGAAGCGGTTGATATGGTTTCGATAGAGCAATTCGATTTAATTCTTATGGATATTCAAATGCCAGAAATGAATGGTATTGAAGCTACCCAGATTATTCGAAAAATGCAGGAGGATAAAATCGCTAAAATCCCAATTGTAGCTTTAACAGCAAATGCTTTAAAAGGTGATAACGTAAGATATCTTCAGGCTGGAATGAACGATTATATCACCAAGCCTTATACAGAAGCAAAACTATATTCTGTGATAAGCAAATTCTTGCAACCTGATCCAATTAAACTAGCTAGAAAAATTTCAAAAAAAGATCATAAATCTATTGAATCCAAATCTAAAAGATTACTGGTTGAAGATTCTGATAAAAAGTTAAAAGCCCCTGTTGTGAAATTGTATGATTTAACAATGGTTGAATTAATTGGCAAAGGAAATCCCGGATTCATACAAAAGATGGTTTCATTGTTTTTAGAGCAAGTCTCTGAAGACTTAGAAAAAATGAATAAATCTGCTGAAATAGGGGATTGGGATTTGGTTTCAAAAATTGCACACAGAATGAAATCTTCTATCGAAGGAATGGGAATTAATTTACTAAAAGATTCGATACGTGACATTGAAACAAAAACCCGCTTGAACAAACCCATCAATGATTCTGAAATTCATGTCCAGGTTCGTTTTGTTACCGCTACAATGGAAAAAGTTCTAGATCAACTTCGCATTGATTTTCCGGAAAGTTCTGTTCCCCAATAGAAAGCCTTTACCTGTTATTTAATTAAATAATTCAAAGTTTTTGATACTTGTTAGTGTGTGCTGATCTTCGAGTGTTGTTGCACAGGCTTCTGCATGCGGTAATTCATACTTGAAAAAGAATTCCATCGTATGTATTTTACCTTCATAAAAACTTTGATTATTTGATTGAAAGTCTGACTGACTTATTTTCTTTGCAGCTACGACCGACATTTTCAGCCATTGCCAAGCTATGACTATATGCCCAGCCATTTCCATAAATACTGTTGCATCTGATAGATATCTTTCGAGATCTCCTTTAACAGCATAGCCAGATAAATGTTCTAGAACTTTACTCATTCTCTGTAATTCCTGGCCAAGTTTTTTTGCATAGGGGATTAGTTGTTCATAGGCACTTGCCTCTTGCATGGTATTGGTTATGGATAAGATTAAGAGCTTGACTGCCTTTCCGTTTTGCAATACCACTTTTCTTCCCAATAGGTCCATCGATTGTATTCCAGTAGTTCCTTCATATAATGACATGATCTTTAAATCACGATATAATTGTTGAACAGGGAAATCGGTTGTGAATCCATATCCACCCAAAGTTTGTATTGCCAATGAGGCAGATCTGCTTCCCTGTTCTGAAGCATAAGTTTTTACAATAGGAGTAAGGAGTTCAAGCAACAATAAATTATTATCCTTTTCTTCGCCCTCTGTTCCATGCACTTGATCGTAGAGTTTATTACATTCCATTGCCAGCGATAAAGAAGCTTCTGCAATTGATTTTTGTGTAAGCAGCATACGCTGTACATCTGCGTGGTTGATGATTAAAGTAGGGGGCTTGCTAGGATCTTTTTCAGAAACCAATCGTCCCTGTGGACGCTCCAGGCAATATTGCAGTGAAGCCTGATACGCAGCCATAGCAACAGCTGCAGCACATTGTCCCACACTGATTCTTGCACCATTCATCATCTGAAACATATAGGATAGTCCCTTATGCGGTTCTCCAACTAGGAAAGCCCTACAATCGTCATTGTCACCAAAGGACAAGTGAGTAGTTGCATAACCTCTTTGTCCCATTTTTTGAAAATCGCCAGCACAATGAACATCATTGTATCGCATAGTTCCATCAGCTTCCAGCGTGTATTTTGGAATGATAAACAAGGAGATTCCTTTTACACCCGCAGGTGCTCCTTCAATTCTTGCAAGGGTGAGGTGTACAAAATTATCTACCGCTTCATGTTGCCCGCCTGAGATAAATATTTTTTGTCCCTTTACAAAATAATAACCCTTTTCAGTTGCTTTTGCACTAGTAATAATATCAGAGAGTGAACTTCCTGCCTGTGGTTCAGTCAAAGCCATGGTACCCTGCCATCGACCTTCATAAATAGGAGGCACATAAGTTTCTATTTGTTCTTGGTTTCCAAAACTAGTGATGAGATCTGCTGAGCCAGTCGATAGACCAATATAGCCTTGAACACTATTATTTGCGGATTGAAAAATGCTTTGTCCAGTATTGAATATCATTTCTGGCAATTGCATGCCACCGTGTTCAAATTTAGCGGCTCCCCCGATCCAACTTTGAGCTGCTGCTGATTGAATGATCTTTTTTAATTGGGGATGTGTTTTTACAGCCCCTTTGCCGTCATAAGTTGCTGGATGTTCATCTAATATTTTGAAATAAGGAAACATTTCCTGATCAGCTAAAAGCTTTGCTGATTCAAGGATCATCCATGTTTGCTCTGCATCTAAATGGGCAAATCTCTCATACTTAAATAAAGTGTCAACTCGATGTGTGTCGAATAAAAGAAAGCGAATGAATTCCATGCTTGTATAGCGTGCCATACTATAAATATTTGTATGAATTTATTATATTATTTTTTAAAAGATCATACTGATTATTTCAGCTACATAAGCTGGTTTTTCTTGCCCCTTTATTTCAATACTACAATTCAAAAAAAGCTTCACGGCCCCATTGGATAATTCTGCTACATCTTGAATACTGGCGGTCATTCTAATATCGCTATCGACAGGAACGGGACTAATAAATCTCGCTTTATTTACGCCGTAATTCACAAATGAGTTAATGTTCTCAATTGATATAAGTTGATAAAAAAAATGGGAAGCAAGCGACATGGTTAGATAGCCATGTGCGATTGTTTTGCCAGCAGGTAAATATTTCTTTGCTTTTTCAGTGTCAATATGCACCCATTGAAAGTCCATCGTAGCTTCCGCAAATTGGTTGATTCTTTCTTGGGTCATTTTAAGCCATGCTGTTGTGCCCAAGTTCTTCCCAATATGATCTTTAAGAACTGACTTGTCTTTGAAGATGCTTGGTATTTGATTACTATCATTTTTAATTGGTTCTTGTTTGGGGATTGACTGTTGGATTGATTTTTCGATTTGTTCTTCTACCCAGTCACCAATTTTTATGATTGCTTTTCCGATTACTTTTCTTTCGAGTAAATCTTGTAATGCATCTGCTGCATTTTCTAATGAATAGATTTTATATCGATGTTGCTTTAATTTTCCAGCAATCATCCAATTCACCAATTCACCCATATTTTTCAGACTTTCTATTGGTTCTTTCTCTGCAAAAGATCCCCAGAAAATACCTATGATAGAGCAACCTTTTAGTAATGCAAGGTTTAGCGGAATGGCTGGAATATTGCCGCTTGCAAAACCTACTACCAGATATCTTCCTTTCCAAGCCATTGATCTGATTGCAGGTTCCGCAAACAAACCTCCAACAGGATCATATACTATGTCTACCCCTTGATTATTTGTGATCTCTTGAATTTTTTTTCTTAGATCTTCCTGAAGATAATTGATGGTAAAATCTGCTCCTTTCTCTTTGCAGATTGCCAGTTTCTCATTGGTAGATGCACAAGCAATAACCTTAGCACCCATCAATTTGGCAAGTTCAACTGCTGCTAGTCCCACTCCTCCAGCAGCGCCAAGTATTAAAATAGTTTCTCCAGATTTGATTGCTGCCTTTTGTTTTAAGGCATAATAAGAAGTTCCATAATTGTATAAAGTACCTGCTGCACTTAAATAGTCAATCTCTTCAGGAAGCGGAAAAACACGATTTGCATCAACTGCAACTTCTTCTGCAAATCCGCCCCAACCACTGAGTGCCAAAACACGCATCCCCTTAGAAAATTGGGTTACATTTTTGCCAACCGATATAATGGTACCCGAAAGTTCCCCACCGGGAGCAAATGGTAGTTCCGGTTTGAATTGGTATTTGCCCTCGATAATAAGATTATCAGGAAAGTTAACGCCACAGGCTTTAACAGCAATTAGAACTTGATTTTCGTTAATGGTAGGAGAGGCAGTATCTCTTACCATAAGTTGCTTAGGACTTCCAAAATTTTCACATAATAATGCTTTCATGGGGTGGATTTATAAGTCTGTTCTTCCTTCAATAGTCATACCGAGCATCCGCTTGATCCGCTTAATACTACCAAACCAAAGTCCCCCATCCATTTGAATTCTGCGATCGGCTGTCCATACCAATGCTTTAGTAGTAGTTACCTGATAGAGTTTGCCAAATTTCTTTTCACGAAGTTTCAAGGCCAGCCACCCGTCTTCATTAGTTCCAGGAGGATGGTTGAACCCTTCTACTGCAAGTGCTTGTTCTTTTTTGAAACCTGAATTGAATCCATATACATTAACAGCTTCATCTTTGAAAATTTTATTAAACCAACGCATCAGATCGGCCAGATACTCATAACAAAAATATATCCACCTAGAAGTGCCAGCGGTTGGGATAAAAGAAAATTTGCCGTAAACCGAAGCGATATCAGCATTTTCTGCTAAGGGTTTCACCATTTCTTCAATCCAATACATAGGATAGATAGTGTCTGCATCAGCATTAAGAATATATTTTCCATTTGCAGCATTGAGTCCTGCATTTCTTGCGGCAGTAATACCTTGTACTGTTTCCAAAATACAGCGAATGCCAGCTTCTTTCACAAGGCTTTCGGTACAATCTTTTGAATTATTATTCACTACTAGGATCTCTACATTGTAGTTACAACGGTTGTTAGCAAGTGCACTTAAGGTTTTTAAAATATTTGCTTCTTCGTTGTAAGCTGGAATAACAACAGAAACTTCGGGCTTGCCTTTTTGAAGTAATGGGTAGACAGATCGTATATCTGAACAGGTTTTTTCAGCAGATTCCGCCAAATAAAACTGCTTTTTGATATATGCAGGAATCGCAATTGGGCGCATAAAGTGGGACTTGAAATTTGATAACAATAATCTGATATATGAACCTAAGCCATTTCAATTAGCTAAGTTAGAAAAAAGAGTCAAGATGGGTCATTCCAATTTTGATAATTACCACACTCAAGACCTTCTATTTAAATCAGCATTCCAAACGATACTAGAATATATATTTAAATATTGGGTATCAAAATGATATTAATATTTAATTAATACTAATTTGTCGGTGATTTATGAGGTGAAGTCTGTATTTTTACATGTGTTCGTGCAGTGTATTGATTTTTCAGGAAACCCGAATGAATATTCGGTTTAAAATTCAAAAGAACACTATTTACATTTTATGGCAACTGTTGACTCTAATTCTTTAAAGATGTTAATTGTAGAGGATGATAAATTCATGCAATCAATTCTTAGCAAATATTTCAGTAATCATTTTCATTTAGAGGTTTTTTCTGATGGGTTTGAGGCATTAGCTTATTTACAAGAAGGCAATATCCCTGACTTAATAATAACTGATTTAAATACGCCTAAAATGGGGGGACTTGATTTGATCAAACAGGTTAAGGCTAGTGATTTTTTTAATTCCATTCCCATGATGGTTCTCTCAGGTGAGGATAGTTCTGAAATGATTGTAAAGTGTTTGGATGCTGGTGCTGATGATTTTATAGTGAAGCCCTTTAATCCGAAGGAATTAGAAGCAAGAATTAAAGTAGTTCTGAGAAGAACAGGCAATCTATTATGATTCATTAATTTGTTATGACTGATTCAGCTTCCCCCAATAAATCCAAATTATCGATAGTTGCACTGATTAATTGTGATTCTGTAGTAACAAATATGCTACATCATTTCCAATTGGGTAATGTTAAACTGATTTCGTTTAAAAATGGGATTGATTTATTAGACCGATGGGAGCAAGACGATTGGGATTTAACTGCTATAATTAGTCAAAGTGAAGTAATGGCCCCTTCTGGGGTATCTCTTTTAGAAACGCTAAGAATCAAAAAAAACTTTCAAATTCCTTTCTTTATTATTTGTCAAAATCTGAATGATAAAATTTTAAAGATAGCATTACAAGCTGGAGTAGCAGAAGTTTTTAAAATGCCTTTTAATCCCGAAAAATTTGAAACTAGATTTAATTTTATTCATGAATATTGGGCCGATATACGAAACTCAACAAATATCCTGGGAAATAAATCGGCGATTTATAAAACTCCATTAGTGAAACGATTGTTCGATATTGTAGTTTCCGCAACTGCATTAATCGTACTAGCACCTATATTTATAATTGTAGGGATTCTAATAAAATTAGAATCTAAAGGCCCCGTTTTTTACTATGCTTTGAGGGTTGGAAGGGGATACCATATTTTTCGCTTTTATAAATTTAGGTCCATGCATTTTGATTCAGATAAAAAGTTGAAAGATCTGAAACATCTGAATCAGTATACTATCAAAAAGCGTCATAAGAAAGTGGAAGATGAGGAGATTTCTTATGAATTTCTTTGTGAAGATTGTAGGGCTAATGGTGCACATTGTCAGTTTCCCGTTTATTCTGATACAGTGCATATGTGTGAGAAGGAATATATGGAACAAAAGCACCTTAGTAGAGAGTCAACCTTCATCAAAATAAAAGATGATCCAAGAATGACCAAGGTCGGAAAGTTTATAAGAAGATCTAGTATTGATGAATTACCTCAATTATGGAATGTTTTGATTGGCGACATGAGTATTGTAGGAAATAGACCATTGCCATTGTACGAGGCCGAAAAATTAACTACCGATAAATATGCACTCCGCTTTATGGCCCCAGCCGGAATTACTGGTTTGTGGCAGGTAGAAAAGAGAGGGAATGGAAAGATGTCAGAAAATGATCGATTAATCCTAGACAATATTTATGCCAAGAACAATAGCTTCTTGAATGATATTATACTGATATTAAGAACCTTCCCAGCATTATTTCAAAGCGAGAACGTTTAACTTACTCTTTCCCATTGGGCTGTTTCAAAATTGTATTGTTTCAATACCTTGGCAGGATTCCCAACTGCTACAGAATAGGCTGGAATATTTTTGGTAACTACAGCACCTGCAGCAATTACACTATGTTTTCCAATTGTTACGCCTGCCGTAATTACAGCATTGGCTGCAATCCAACAATCATCTTCGATTACTATCTCAGCTGTAATGATAGGCTGCAAATGAATGGGAGTAATAGGATTAATATATGCGTGATTTAGTGCGCTAGCCACTATGTTTTGAGCAAAAATCACATTGTTCCCGATAGAAATAGGACCAATTATGGTATTCCCCATACCGATAAGTGTATGGTTACCGATAATAACATCACCTACTCCATTGTTTACAGTACTAAAATCTTCTATAACTGATCCTTCGCCTAAGACAAAATTATTAAAAGGCAAAACGTCAATCCTGGTTTGCCAACGAATGGAAGAACCCCTTCCTTTTTGATGAAAAAATGGGTTAACAAAAAGCTTTACCCAGAATCGGGGCCTTGCTTCGCCAGATGGCACCAGCATCCAGTGTACAATCTGCTTGATTCTCGGGTTGCTTTTAATCGTTTCTTTAAGCGACATGTGTTGATATTCAGACTTTAAAGTTAATTTTTTATGGATTCATTCTGAGATTTTCAAATTTTAAATTGGAAATTGTTTATAAGGGGGATTTGATGTTGATAAAACCATGTGGTCAGAACCGGATACGACATGGTTAAGTCCTATCTTTAAAATGCTGATTCAAAACCCTTTATTCCATATTTTTTATGGGAAAGTAAGTATTTGTATTAGCCGTTGTCATGCCATTATAAAATGTAATTAGCTTATGCATATTGTAAATAATAAAACAAGATCATCTCTTTTGGAACCACGATTGAAAATGATTGTTTTAGTTTTTTCATTTCTCATATTTTCAAGTTCTTTTTCAAAACTACTGGCTCAGGAGTCAATGATCCCAGAACTGTCGAATAGTTTTTTGAGCCAATTAATTGATACTGCAAAAAAATATTATCCGCTTGTGAAAATCAATCAGAAACGGATCGATATATCCTATATCAATTTTCAGAAAAGTAAAATGGCTTGGTTTGATGTTTTTTCTTTAACCCTTAATTATAGCCCCAATGGCAACACAACAACCAGCTTAAATCAACCTACATTATCGGGTTTTCAAATTGGACTTTTCATCAATTTTGGTAGCATTTTACAAAAGCCATATTTAATAAAAGTTGCTAAAGAAGAAGTAGAACTTGCTTATTTGAATAAACAAGAAATATTGCTTACAACTGAAGCCGAGGTAAAAGCACGATATATAAAGTTTGTTCAAAGCTCTGTATTGTTGCGTATGCAAAGCAAAATAGCTATTGAAGCAGAAAGTGTAGTAAAAGATGCTCGGTATAAATTTGAAAAAGGGGAAGCTAATTTCGAAACTTTTACTAAGGCATTGATTTATGAGTCAGATAATCGAAAACTGGTTATTGACGCTGAGGCTAATTTACTTATTGCCAAAGCAAGCCTTGAAACAATTGTTGGCAAAAAACTATCAGAAATTCACTAATGGAAGTTGCAAAATTTATAAAGCTTTTACTTAAGAGAAAATGGTTGATCATTGGTGTTCCTCTGATAATAGTGGCCATTACATTCTATATCGTTAAAAACATGGCCGATACCTATGGCTCTCATGCTAGGATGTCGACTGGTTTAGTTGATAAATCACAACAGATACTAAGTTCAGATGGATTTCAGGAAAGTAGAGTCAATAGTGATTTTGCAAACTTGATGGAAATGATGCGTCTGAATAAAGTGTTTGATCAGATTACTTATAGACTAATTATTCATGATCTTACTGATAGCGTTCCTTTTCGACCGAAGAGCAAATTGTTGAATGAATTAAATAAGGAAGCAATTAATCATGCTGTATCAGTTTATAGAAAGCATTACCAAGTTCGGGAACCCCTAAATGGGTATAATCAAGATGAAATGGGGTTGATTAAATTAATTAGTAGCATGGATTATAATTACGATGCACTAATAAAGAATATTGGTATTTTTCGTCCAAATAATAGTGATTTTATTGATGCTACTTTTGATTCGGAAAATCCGAATCTCTCTGCTTTTGTTACAAACACATTGTTTGAAGAATTCATAGCTTATTATTCAGACTTCGTTAGGGGTAATCAACAAAAAACGGTGAACTTTTTAGACACTTTGTTGCGTCAGAAAGAATCTGAAATGAATAGGCTGAAGGTATTATTGAAAAACTATAAGATTCAGAATCGGGTTTTGAATTTAAATGAACAAGCTAAGAGTTTATATGGACAGCTTTCAACTTTTGAAACCATGAAACAATTAGCAGAAAAAGACGTAGCTGCTTTTACTGGGTCTTTAAAAAATATTGAGGATAAGTTCAACCCGAACGAAAGAAAATATTTTGAAGCTACAATGGTACCTATCAATCAGCAAATTGCTGCTACCAAGCAATATTTGCTGAATTTGTCGGATGAATATATTAAAAGTAATTACGATGAAAAAATAAAAAAGAAAATTGATTCGGCTAAAAATGTAGCAACAATTCAAATTCAACAAGCTACTGATCGGTATATCGTAAACCCACTTGCTGCAAAAGAAAGTTTGATCATGCAGAAAGTTAAACTTGAATTGGACAATGACATTGCCAAATTCAGTTTAACTACCATTTCTGATGAATTAATTCGACTGAATAAAAAATTTGATTTACTAGTTCCACATGAAGCGGTGATTCAAAACTATGAGGGTGCTATTGATGTGGCGAGTAAAGAATATTTGGATGCACAATTCAGGTACAATAAATCTAGCCTTGAATCAAGTCTTGCTATCTCACTTAGGCAAATTGAGTTTGGTATTCCTGGCCCTGCTAGCCCAACCAAAAAAATGTTTTTAGTAATCTTGTCTGGTCTGGTTAGTTTTATTTTGATACTTCTGGGCTTATTCGTTGTATTCTATCTTGATGATTCTTTGTCGGCTACAAGTGAACTTGCCGATAAAACAAATCAGGTTGTACTCGGCTATATTCCTTTATTGACAAGTTCTGTTGTTCAGCTGAAATCATTATGGGAAAAACCTTTTGATGATGATCTTAGGCTGCAAAATTTCAAGGAAATGTTGCGGTCTTGCAGATTCGAAATTGCAAGTGAAATGGGGAAGTCGAAACTTTTAATGGTTAATAGTCTCTGCTATGGTGAGGGGAAAACACTTTTCACAATGAGCTTGGCTTATGCTTTCTTGATGACACGTAAAAGAGTATTATTGATTGATGGCAATTTTGCAAATCCTACTATTAGTGCTGCTACCGGCACTGAATTTTTCCTTGAAGATTATCTTTTAGGTGAATCTCAATTGCCTTCATTTAGACCAATTACAGAGATTATGGTAATGGGTACAAGGGGCGGAGATACTAGCTTATTGGAAATAAGTAACTCAGAAAATATTGTAGCTAAACTTGATTTATTAAAAGATGCATTCGATATCATTATTATTGAATCTGAGGCATTGTCTTCCTTTAATAAGTCGAAAGAATGGGCATTGTTCTCAGAAAAAGTATTGACCGTTTTTGAGTCCGGAAGGAAAATTAATTATAAGAAAAGGCAAAATGTAATTTATCTGAATGGACTTGAAGGCAAATTCATAGGATGGGTATTAAATAGAGATCAAAATGAAACGCTTGTAAATCCTAAAAAAATTAAGAAAAGAGCCACCATTTTCTCAAAAAATATTGAATTGCAATGGGCTTAAACTTTTCAATGTCACTTTGGGTAATAGTTCAAATATTAATGGGGTATAATCTAGTATTGCCAGTGCTGATCTTTTTAGTTTATCTATTTGTACCAAAACCAAAAAAAAAAGAAAAAATATCAGATATCTCAGATTATGCAATTATTGTAACTGCTTATGAAGAGACCCATACTTTAGGTCCAGTTGTTGCGTCTATTTTAAAATCGACTTATAAGAATTATCTTATTTATATAGTAGCGGATAATTGCGATATTACTGATCTGAAATTTGATGATGAGCGTGTTGTTTTACTGAAACCAGAAGAGACCTTGTCTAGTAATATCGGCTCACATTTTTATGCTATAAACCGGTTTAAGAGAGCACATAATAGAATTACTATTATAGATAGTGATAATTTGGTTGATCCTGAATATTTAGCTGAATTAAATGTTTATTTTGATAGCTCTTTTTCCGCTGTTCAAGGGTTAAGAAGTGCCAAGAACATGGATACAGTCTATTCCTGTTTGGATGCGGCTCGCGATATTTATTATCACTATTATGATGGTAAAATTTTGTTCGGGGTTGGGTCTTCTGCCATGCTAGCAGGTTCTGGAATGGCATTTACTACTAGCTTGTATAAAGAATGTCTAGAACATTTAGTTATTACAGGTGCAGGTTTCGATAAGATATTACAAAAGAAAATTGTTGAACTTGGTTATCGCATAGCGTTTGCAGAAAAAGCAATTGTATATGATGAAAAAACTTCTCGATCAGACCAATTAGTAAAACAAAGGGCTCGATGGATCAATACTTGGTTTCGATATTTTAAATTTGGATTTAAGCTTGTTTCAAAAGGAATTACCCAATTTAATTGGAATCAGTTTTTGTTTGGCCTGGTATTGCTACGTCCGCCACTATTTATTTTTTTATTGATATCGGTACTTTTCATGTTTGTTGATATTATTATTAGCCCAGTTCAGGCTTTAATATGGTTAATAGGGTTTATTGTTTTTATTATGGGATTCTTATTTGCATTGCTTATGTCAGATACAGATAAACGTATTTACCAGTCACTTTGGGGCATACCAAAATTTATATTCTTCCAAGTGCTCTCGCTATTAAAAGTGCATAAGGCAAATGAAATTTCAATTGCTACGCAGCACTATCATGACGAAGAAATTTTTGATCTCAAAAAATAAAAAATGCGTACTAGTCCATCTGAGAGAATAAAAAAAGAATTAACGGAACAACCTAATCTTGGAATTCAAAGAATTACAAGATTAGTAGCAATTGGTTTTATTGTGCTGATACAATTGGCAATCATTTATAAGATGTTATACTAATCATTGGAAGACTTTACATTACATATTGACCCTAATAAAAATCGGCAAAAAACAACAATTGGAAGTTTAATAAGAAAGTATTTGCTAGTCAAAAAATTTTCTGGTTGGCTAGGCTTTTCATTTTTTTTGATTATTTCTTCTATTCTAGCTTATGCAATAGCAGTATCTGGTTTAAAAGTAGGGGTAATGATTGCAGCATTATTAGTTGCCCTGCCATTGGTTTATTTTCTGGTAGTAAAGCCGGAATTTGGAATTTTGGTTTATCTAACGCTCGCATATACCATAATGTGGTTTTTGAGATATGGAGTGGGGGGCTTTCCTTTAGGTACGCTGATGGATGGAATGCTTGCTTTTTTTATTCTTGGCATGTTTATTCAAATTAAACAAAATGGCAATTGGTATCTGCTTAAAAGTAAGGTTAGCCTAATGATACTGGTTTGGGTTGTATATACCGGTTTACAATTTGCAAATCCTTCTGCAGAGTCTAGGCTTGCATGGTTGTATTCGGTTAGAACTGTTGGATTAGTTACTTTAATGTATTTTGTTTTTGTCTATAATATTCGTACTAAAAAATTCATAAAGATTATTCTAAAATGGTGGATTTTTTGGTCTTTCATTGCTGCATGTTATGCATTTAAACAGGAATATTTTGGATTTGCTGGGTTTGAACAAAAGTGGCTTGATGATAGTCCAGAATATGCCGCTCTTCTATTCCTTGCTGGACATTGGAGAAAGTTCTCCATGTTTTCAGACCCTGTAACTTTTGCGTACAATATGGTAACAGCTAGTTTTCTTTGTTTGGCTTTAATAACAGGTCCTTTAAAAACTTATTGGAAAGTTATATTAGGATTTCTTTCTGTTTTCTTCTTATACGTCATGCTTTTCTCTGGTACTAGAGGGGCTGATCCTTTAGTACCTGCTGGCTTGATACTATATGCAATTCTTAAATTCAGCAGGAAGATTATGATATTTAGTACTGCAGCCCTGTTCCTTACGGTTTTCCTAATTTTTTTGCCTACCTCTAATCAAAATATCTTAAGATTCCAAACGGCATTTAGACCAAATCAAGATGCGTCTTATCAATTGCGAGAGATCAACCAGGCTAGGATCAAACCTTATATTTATACGCATCCTTTTGGTGGGGGATTGGGAGCAACGGGTGAATGGGGAAGGAGATTTGCCCCCAATTCTTTCTTGGCAAATTTTCCGCCAGATAGTGGTTATGTTAGAACAACGGTGGAACTAGGATGGATTGGACTTCTCCTATTTAGTTTGATGATTTTTACTATTCTTAAAACAGGAATAGATAATTATTATTTAATTAAGGATCCAGAGTTGAAAAGTTATTCATTGGCATTTATATTGGTTGTTTTTACTTGGAATCTTGGTAACTTCCCACAACAGGCATTAGTGCAATATCCTTCCAATGTTTTGTTTTTTTTAGCAGTCGCATTAATGGTGGTGATTTTTAGAATTGATCAGCAACAAAATCTTGAATTCGATGCTAAACTCTGATCATTTAAAAGGTCGTGACATTATAGTTGTTGGACAACAACCTTGGGATATTTCAATTGGAAGTAATTGTAAGAATATTGCTCTTGAATGGAGCAAGTATAATCGGGTGCTTTATGTGAATTCTCCCTTAGACAGAATTAGTAAATATAGAGGCAAGGATGATCCAAAAATCACAAAACGCGTTTCTGTTGTTGAAGGATTTGAATCTGGTTTAGTGCCTATCAAAGACAATTTGTGGAATTTGTATCCAGATGAAATGATCGAATCAATTAATTGGATCAAATGGCCCATTTTCTTTGAATTCTTTAATAAAAGAAATAATCGAATATTTTCTAAGTCAATCTTGAAAGCAGTTAAAGAATTAGGATTCAAGGACTATATATTGTTTAATGATAATGATATGTTTCGGTCCTTCTATTTAAAATCTTTACTAAAACCTGCAGTCAGTCTTTATTATTCTAGAGATTATATGTTGGCTGTTGATTATTGGTTTTATCATGGACAGAAACACGAACCTGAATTAATTGCAGATTCAGATATTTGTGTTGCCAATTCTACTTACTTAGCAGCGTATTGTAAAAAATATAATAGTAACTCTTTTTATGTTGGACAAGGTTGTGAATTAGACATATTCATGCAAACTAATGGTTTGGCTAAACCTGATGATATTCTTCCAATTAAAGGGCCAATTATAGGCTATGTGGGTGCCTTACAGAGTATTCGATTAGATATTGTTATCCTGCAATATATCGCTTCAGAAAGGCCAGATTGGAGTTTTGTACTGGTTGGACCAGAAGATGATGCTTTCAAAGCATCTTCCTTGCATCAATTAGGAAATGTGCATTTTTTGGGATCCAAGGATCCTTCAACTCTTCCAGCTTATATCAATTCATTTGATGTTTGTATCAACCCGCAAATTATAAACCAGGTTACTATTGGCAATTATCCAAGAAAGATTGACGAATACTTAGCAGTAGGTAAACCTGTTGTGGCTACTAAAACAGATGCCATGAGTATTTTTAAACCATACTGTTATTTAGCAGAAACAAAAGAAGACTATATATTAATGATCGAGGATGGATTAAAAAATGACAGTCCAGATTTGAAAATCGAAAGACGCGATTTCGCTTCTGAACATACATGGGAGAACAGTGTATTAGAAATTGATAAAGCAATTTCTAAATGGGTGTCAACCAAGCATCATTCATGAAAAGATCTCTAAACCTTTTTTAATGAAACCAATTACTATAGTTGTTGCATCTGACGATAATTACTTAGTGCTACTTGCTGCCCTTATTAATTCAATAGAATTGAATTTGAAAGAAGGTTATTCAATTGATCTTTGGGTAATTGAGGACAATGTATCGGAGGCTAATAAAGAAAAATTAAAAAATTCAATAAATGCTGCGATAACTCAATTGCATTGGCAATCGATGAATGAAGTGATTCCGAAAGGGATTGACTTGCCGCTTGATAGGAGTAGTTATCCATTGAATATTTATATGCGACTCTTCATTCCGTATTTTATTCCTAGCCAAGTTGAAAAAGTGCTATATCTAGACGTAGACATGATTGTACAGAAAGACATTTCTACTCTATATGAAATTGATTTAGGTGATACATTGGTTGGTGCTGTCTTAGATCCTAGAATCATCAGTTTCGATAATTCATGGGGCGGTATTTTGAATTATGAGGAACTGGGTTTAGATGCAAAGACTAGATACTTCAATACAGGGTTGCTATTAATTCCAACGAAGAAATGGCTTGAAGAAAATATACCAGTAAGGATCATTAACTGTATCAAGGAAAATAAAAAGTTTGCTAATTATCCTGATCAATACGGCATGAATGTGGTATTAGCTAACCAATGGCTAGCGTTAGATCCATTATGGAATCATTTCTGTACAATTGACCATCCAAATCCTTATTTAATTCATTTTGTACAAAGAAAACCGATATTTAAATCATATAGTAACAATCGGGATTATCAAAAAATATTCTATCAATATCTTTGTAATACTGCTTGGAAAAATGAGAGGCCAAGAGGGGAATCAGGAAGGTATATGAAAAAAATAAAAAATATCATTGATAAAATTTTGAAACAATTGGGATGGGGATCGCATTAGAGTTGCTCAATAATTAAAACAATCATTCATGTTGAGATCAGTTTTCTTGATATTAGTTCATGCAAATTCGAGTCAGCTTAAAAGGTTGATTGAAAAATTATCTGTTGATGATGCAACTATTTATTTACAGGTAGACCTTAAGGTAGACATTTCTATCTTTGCAGAATATCGAAATAACCCCAACCTGATATTTATTAAGAATAGAGTCAAAGTAACCTGGGGTGGGTATAGTATGGTTCAGGGAATGATTAATAGTTTTAAAGAAATTATTCCTTCATTTCAAAATGACCAGTATGTGTCTGTGATCAGTGGACAAGATTATCCACTCATGCAGAATGAAGAAATGAATCAATTTCTGACCCAGAACCCGGGTAAAGCTTTTATGGAATATTATCCCATTTATGAGGTTTGGAAGGAAGCCATTCCAAGGCTTGAAAAATATCATTTAACAAATTTCAGTTTTCCAGGTAAGTATCGTATCGAGTCTATCTTAAATAAATTGTTGCCAAAAAGAACGCCTCCAAAAAGGTTGAACTATATTGGCAGATCGCAATGGTTTACAATCACTATAGAACATTTAAAATATATAGTTGATTTTATGGATACAAATCCGAGTATTAAACGCTTCTTTACATTTACCTGGGGTTCTGATGAAGTTGTTTTTCAAACTATATTGTATAGTTCCCATTATAAAGATCAGATGGTAAATAATAATTTGCGTTATATCGATTGGTCGCAAGGTGGCGCAAGCCCCAAGATATTAACTTTAAGTGATGCTGAGCAATTGAAAAAATCCGGCAAATTTTTTGCCAGAAAATTTGATATGACTGTCGATTCGCAGATATTAGATTGGATCGATGAAAATTTATTGACAGAAAAAATAATATGAAACTAGTTTCCATTATAACCGTCAATTATAATCATAGTCATGTTACAGATGAATTTCTGGATGCATTTTATAAGACTAATGAGTATCCAAACATTGAAATAATTGTGGTTGACAATGCTAGTAAAATAGACCCGGTTCCAGCTTGGGTAATTAAATATCCGCAGGTGCAGTTCGTTAGATCGGAAGTGAATCTAGGATTTGCAGGAGGCAATAATGTTGGAATTGGTAAGGCAAAGGGTGATTTGCTCTTTCTTGTAAATAATGATACGGAATTTACACCTGGATTAATAAAATCGCTGGTAGATAGCTTCAATGAATTCCCCAAAACGGGTATGATTTCTCCTAAAATCAGGTACTTTCAACAGCCAGATACTTTACAATACGCCGGATATACAAACATGAATTATTTTACTGCTAGAAACTATTGTGTAGGAGCGTTTGAGAAAGACAATGGACAGTACGATCATTTAAGTGGCCTTACTGGATTTGGACATGGTGCAGCCATGATGGTTTCAAAAGAAGTAATTGAAAAAGTAGGATTAATGTTTGAGAACTATTTTCTGTATTACGAAGAACTGGATTGGGGAGCTAGGATTAAAAAAGCCGGATTTGAAATAAGACTGAATATGCAGTCGTTGATCTATCATAAAGAATCTGTTTCTGTTGGGCAGAAAAGTGCATTAAAAGAATTTTTTATGAATAGAAACAGAATCTTATTCATTAGAAGAAATGCTAGCCTATTTCAAAGAATTCTTTTTTATTGCCACTTTATTTTTTTGGTTACCCCCAGAAATATATTCAGCTATATCAAAGAAGGACATTCAGATTTTATTCCTATACTATTGCGTGCCATTTGGTGGAATTTAACCAATAGGGTAGATAGTAAAAATCTGGGTTATAAATTAAAATAAGTTTATGCAAATCATATTTTGGATCAGTCTTTTTATTATTGTATATACCTATGTAGGGTATGCGGTGGTCCTTTTTTTTATCATTAAAATATTACGCATTTTCAGAAAGAAGAAGACATTTGATCCTAATTATGAACTGCCTTCAGTAACGCTAATTGTTGCGGCTTATAATGAGGAATATTGTATTGAAGAGAAAATAAAAAATACAATTGCTCTTGAATATCCTGCTAACAAAGTGAATTTTATTTTTATTACTGATGGGTCAACCGATAAAACACCCGAAATCATTGCTAGATACCCTTCTATTCAATTAATGCACCAATCTGGGCGGTCAGGAAAAATTGTAGCAGTGCATAGAGCCATGCAAGAAGTGCATACAGAAGTTGCTGTATTTACAGATGCGAACACTTTGTTGAATAAAGAAGCCTTGATAAATATTTGTCGCCATTACCAGGACCCAAATGTTGGCGCTGTTGCTGGCGAGAAAAGAGTACAGATCGACGATAGTGGCGATGCAACAGCGGGAGAAGGGTTTTACTGGAAGTATGAATCTAAATTGAAGGCTTGGGACTCTGAGTTGTTTTCTGTTGTGGGTGCAGCGGGCGAATTGTTTAGTGTGAAAACTTCCTTATATATTCCAGTTCCTGAAGATACACTACTAGACGATTTCATGATTTCAATGCTCATAGCTGAAAAAGGTTATCGAATTGTGTATGAACCTGATGCCTATGCAACAGAAACTGCTTCTGCCAATACCAAAGAGGAATTAAAAAGAAAAGTACGTATCGCTGCAGGAGGTATTCAATCATTCTTAAGACTTACGGGGCTATTAAATCCATTGAAATATCCGGTATTATTTTTTCAGTATTTGAGTCATCGAATACTTAGATGGACAATCACTCCCTTCTTAATGATCTTTTGCTTTATACTTAATTTTTATATTGTACTTGCCATGGAAGGCGATTGGAAGTATCAATTAATATTGGTGGTACAAGTTGTTTTCTATGGATTTGCATTGCTTGGATGGATCATGCAATCAAGGTCGATCAAAGTGAAGATATTTTTTATTCCCTACTATTTCTGCATGATGAACTATGCTGTTTTTGCCGGAATTAAACGATATATGTCTTCTAGTCAGTCAGTTTTATGGGAAAAAGCAAAACGAAAATAGATGTTGAAGTGACTCATCTAAACTTGGTGCATCTCATTTTTTCTGATTCGTTTTTTCTTTTATGACAGTTAATATCTAAGGATACATTGCACTCTATGGCATTGTTAAAAACTGTTATTTCCTTCCTTGTTCCAGTATAAATATCATAGCTCATAGATAGAATAAAGCTGGGCCATTTAAATGAAATAATGGGTGATAGTTCCTGATTGCTATTGTAATAGGCGCCCATATTCAATTCGAACTGTTGGTTCAGTAAATTTTTATTTAAAGGGATCCCCAAAATCAATGCAGTATATAGTTTTATATCAGATGCATGAATTCTTAAGTCGCCCATAAATTGGATAGAATAATTATTTTCGCAATACTGTAATCCACTGTTTATAACCCATTCTCTTTGAATAGCAGGGATTGTCTGAAATTGCTTTATTATATTTTGTCCAAAATGGTATAAAGCTGCTCCTAAATAAATGGAATATTGATTGTTGAGTTCGGAATAATAACTCATACCCGTACTATAATCAAAATAGGTACTACTATTTGAATTCAATATTTGAGGGATTGGACTAGCAGGATTAAATGGAATTATTTTAAACTTATTGGTATAGGGCAGATTGTTTGGATCGAATTGCGTTTTAACAATGCTCGCCATAAACGCAAGACTTAGATAACTGATTTTTATATCGCTTAAAGATTGATGAAAATTAAGTACAGGTAAAAACTGCGCTCTTTTTAATTTATTTTCCCCAGCTTCCTCATACCTGATCAAAGCTCCAGCAGTAAACCCATCTTCTGTTTCTCCAATTCTATACCTTGATAATATTTGGGTCTGTACTTTTTTATAAGGTAATAAAATACTTTGATCCTGATTCTTGTAGCTAAAGTTGAATTGAAGATCCGAAATCGCTATGCCGGCCAATGCAGGGTTTCTACTAAGATTAGAAAATTCTAAAGCTGCATTTAATGGATCCTGCGCTATCACGTAGGAATTAAATAAACAAAACAACCAAAGGAACTGGTATCGTTTAATAGGCATTTTCATGATAAAAAAAACTGCATCAATTTTAAGTGATGCAGTTCATAAAATTATCTGTTGGACAAATGCCTCGTATCTAAAACTATTTTATAACAGCTTAAAGAATTTTAGATAAAATATCCTGTTTCATTTCTTTTACTTCTGATTTAGTAAAACCGTGGGCACGAATTTTACCTTCTCCTGTAGTTTCAACTATTATGGTACTATAACCAATTAGTGGAGTCTCAATATCTACAGAAGAAATTCTACTCATTGGAATGGTAGTTTCTTTTCCATTGAAAAAACCGGGTATTTTAAAAGTAACAGCCAGCGCATCAATATGAATTACACAAGGGAATAGTTTATTTCCTTCAGATAATCGGGATGCAGAATAATTACTCATTAGATCAATTTGAATAGTAAAGGTATTATATATGTATCGATTGGGTAGAAGCCATTTTCGACGAAATAATATAAGTTCATTATTTAATTTTTACATTTTCTGCTCAGTCAGTGTAAATCACCGGATTTAAGCTAGAAAATTGGGTGTTTTTGCGGTAACAATTTGGGAATACTACTACAAACTAGCCATTTAAACAGGTATACTTTTGAATAAATTAATTAAAATGAATTTCTTTACGATACCGGTTCAGACAGAAATAAAGGGTAAACGAATCAATGGAATGTTAAGAGGAAATTTTGTCTATTGGGAATTCGAATCTTATTCTAGTTTTTTTGTGCAATATTTCCCTAATCATATTTTTAGTAGTCGTACTACCTTAAAAGATTGTTCTGAATCATTAGATGTCTTAGTGGAAGGATTGCTAACTGCAATTGATAAAAGTATAGAACCTATTATTTCTTAGTTTGCTCATATTCCTAAAATAATAATTTTTTTATTTCATGAATTGAGTCTTCGGATAAGTTTTGGCCGTAAATTGTACGAACAATTACTTACCATGATTATCCATCGTAGATCATTAATAAAACAGATGCTTTTTGTATCTGCAGCTGCGGCTATCGCCCCTTCTTGTTTTTTAGATAAACACAAGTCAGGTATTTCACTAAAACATATGAAAGTCAGTTCAGATCAGGAAGCTGTTTTTGCTAGCCTGCTGTCAACTATTATTCCAGAAACTGAAACACCGGGTGCTGCTAGTCTTCATGCCGACCTATTTGCTTGGAAAATGCTCGATGATTGCAGTCCAAAATCAGATCAGGACTTAGTGCTAAACGGCATAAATGAACTGAATTTATACAGCCAAACTTCGGTTGGTCAGTTTTTTAATCGGGCTACTGAGGGACAAAGAATTCAAATCTTAACCGAGATTGAATCGAAAAAAGCAAAACAGAAATCACTCTACACATTCTATCAAAAAGCAAAGGGTTTGGCATTGCATGGGTATACAAGTTCAGAGTTCTTTTTAACTAAAGTGCAGGTATATGAACAAATACCCGGACGTTTTCATGGTTGTGTAAAAGCCTAATTATTTTTAAAAAAAATTGAAACATTTCTTATGGGAGATAATAATACTGGATCTGTTAAAAACAGAAGCTTTGACGCTATTGTAATTGGTTCTGGAATGAGTGGCGGCTGGGCAGCCAAAGAATTTACTGAGAAAGGATGGAAAACCCTGGTCTTAGAACGTGGTCGCGATGTGCAACATTTGAAAGATTATCCCACTACCAATATGATGCCCTGGGAATTTGAACATAGGGGGCAAATGCCTTTAGAAGTAACCAGTGCAAATCCGATCATTAGTCGCTGTTACGCTTTTCGCGAAGACGCGGCCCATTTTTTTGTAAAGGATCAAGAACATCCTTATGTTCAAGGGAAACCTTTTGATTGGATCCGTGGTTACCAAGTAGGGGGTAAATCGTTGATGTGGGCTCGTCAGACGCAACGTTGGAGTGATTTTGATTTTACGGGTCCCGCTCGTGATGGTTTTGCTGTTGATTGGCCAATAAGATATAAAGACATTGCGCCATGGTATAGCTATGTAGAAAAATTTGTGGGCATTTCAGGAAATAAAGATGGGTTAGCAAATTTACCCGATGGGGAATTCTTACCCGCACTGGAACTTACCTGTGTGGATCATTATTTTAAGGAAGTATTGCAGAAAAATTATACAGGCCGACATGTGATCTATGGACGCTGTGCACATTTGACCAAGCCTAATCCAATTCATTTGGAACAGGGAAGGGCTCAATGTCAGAATAGAAATCTTTGTCAGCGGGGTTGTCCGTTTGGAGGCTATTTTAGTAGTAATGCCTCAACACTTCCTTGGGCCGCTAAAACTGGCAATTTAACGATGCGCCCTTTTTCTGTCGTACACTCTATTATTTATGATGAGCAGAAGGGAATCGCTTCAGGGGTTCGAGTAATTGATTCCAATACCAAGGAAATGGTTGAATATTATGCCAAAGTGATATTTGTAAATGCTGGGGCTATTAATAGCAATCTCATTCTCTTGAATTCTACCTCTCACCGGTTTCCAAACGGATTAGGAAATGATAATGGACTCCTTGGAAAATATGTTGCATTCCATAATTATCGTGCCCGAATTAGTGCATCATATGAAGGTTTTATGGATTCTACCACCGATGGAAGGTCTCCAACAAGTGCGTATTTACCTAGGTTTAGAAATGTTGAAAAACAAGAGACCGATTTTCTTCGCGGATATGCAGCGGGATTTTCATCGGGTAGATATCACAAACAAAATACCGATGGTTTCGGTAAAGAATTAAAGAATCAACTTGCTAAAAAAGAATTGGGGCCTTGGTTTGTTGGTTCTCATATGATGGGAGAAACTATTCCTAAAGAAACAAATTTCGTTAGCCTAGATCCGAGTCTGAAAGACCCCTGGGGTATGCCACAATTGAATATTCAGGTGGCCTATGATGATAATGACGAGAAAATGGTGAAGGACTTTCAAGAACAGATGACTGAAATGTATACCAAGGCAGGATTTAAAAACATTCAGACAACAGATTCTAAGGCAGCACCTGGTTTGGATATCCATGAAATGGGAGGGGTAAGAATGGGAAAAGATCCTAAAACATCCTTACTAAACGAATTTAATCAGTTGCACACTTGCAAAAATGTATATGTAACAGATGGGGCTTGTATGACATCTACCTCTACACAGAATCCTTCACTGACCTATATGGCAATTACGGCCAGAGCAGTGGATCATGCTGTAAAAGAAGCTAAAAAAGGTAGTTAGGCAGCTTGAAGCCTGTTTTTTAGAAGCTTTCAGATGTATTTGTGTTTTTCTTATTAGATTGCGCCCTGAAAGACATTTAAAATTTATCCTGTTTTATGACAATTGAGCAATTTAAGTTATTGACGCTAGAAGAAAAGTTATCAGAGTTGAAGTATCATGGAGAATTATTGGGATCCTATGAACGCAATGGAGAACCAAATACGCCGAAGATTTCTGGTGATATTTTCGCCTTATACGAGTTTTGGGCTTATTTAAGTGATGATGAACAAACTGTGATCCCTACAAGAAGAAATCCACTAGTTGTGGAATAAAACCTGCGTAGCTGGTTAAATAGGGTTCATTCAATTTCGAATTAATCTAACGTATTTTATAAATATAAAAACGGTATTGAAATGTCCCCGAATGCTCGGGGACATTTTTTTTGAATGAATATCCATTGGTTTAACATCTTGCATTACTGGAATTAATTAATTTAGCTTCAATGAGAAAATTATTATTAAATAGTGTTGTTTTTTTAGTATTAATCTTTATGGTTAATAAAGTAAATGCACAATTCTATGACTCTGTTTTGACTGCTTATGATGAACAGTTCCCGAAGGAAAAGATGCATATTCATTTCGATAAGACAATTTATAATACTAGCGAGACCATTTTCTATAAAATATATATTTTGTCTGGTTCAGAATATACTTCTCTCAGTAAAAACGTTTATGTAGTTTGGTATGATACAAGTGGCAATTATATTAAACAAACAGTGGCTCCATTGTTTCAATCTTCCGCAAAAGGAAGTTTTGATGTTCCGTCTAATTATAAAGGTAATTTTCTTCGGGTGAAAGCATACACAAGGTGGATGTTGAATGATGACACTGTGTTTATGTATGAAAAGAACATCCCGATTAATTCTGGATCAATTACAAAAGTAAAAGCACCCGCCCCAAAAACAAGGGTAGAATTTTTTCCTGAAGGAGGGGTACTTGTAAATGGTTTAAATAGTAAAATTGCGTTTAAGGCAACCAATGGTTCAGGGATGCCCGTTTTTGTCAAAGGTTTTTTGTTAAACGATAAAAATAAAATACTTGATACACTTAAAGTGGCACATGATGGTATGGGGATCATTCAATTAAAACCCGTGGCTGGAGAAAACTATCAGTTAAGTTGGACAGATGAAAATGCACAAAAAGGAACCACCTCAATAACGCCGCCCCAAAAAGAAGGAGTGATTCTGAAAGTGAGCATGGATAATGAGAAAGCCTATGCTCAAGTTGAAAGAACGCTTAATGTGCCAAAGAATTATAAAAAATTAAAATTATTGGTTCATCAGAATCAGCATATTTTATATAACGTTGATTTTAATGGAGAAGAGCGACAAGTACAAAAGGCGGGCTTACCCATTGATGAATTACCTACAGGGATCGTTCAGTTTTCATTGTTCACCGAAGATTGGTTTCCACTTGCAGAAAGGATTGTACTTGTAAATAATCGATTGCATGAATTCAATGCAAAAGTGTCGGTAGCACTTACTAATTTAAATAAGAGAGGCAAAAATGTAATAGAAGTTTTAGTAACAGATACTGCTTCCACAAATATGTCTGTGTCCATAACCGATGCATCTATTGTAATGCCCGAACAACAGAATATCTATTCAGATTTTTTATTAAGTAATGACATTCGTGGTAAGGTTTTCAATCCTGCCTATTATTTTTCGAGTGATGCAGACAGTGTTGCTGCACATCTTGATTTAGTAATGCTTTCCAATGGTTGGCGCAAATTTGATTGGGATAAATTAAGAGCTGGACTGTTGCCAGTACTGAACTTTCCAAGAGAAACCGACTTTATGAAAATTACGGGTAAGGTTTTTGGAAGTACTTCCGCAAAATTGTCAAGCAACTTACTTTTGAATTTAATTATTGCAGGGAAAGACAGCAGTAAAAAGTTCGTATTTGTTCCGGTTACTCGTGATGGTATTTTCGAAGACAAATCGGTATTTTATTACGATACATCTCGGATATTTTATTCTTTTAATGGAGATAATAAACTTACTAATATTACTCAAGTACATTTTGAAAATGGATTATTGCGACAAGACTTTAAGAAGATTTCATTTGGGAATAGTTTTCAGCAAAATTGGAGCGATAGTATGGCTCGCGCAAAACTCAATTACTATTTATTGGAACAGGAGAAGTTGAGAAAGCAAATGGCGGAAGCAACTTTACAAGAAGTAATAGTAAAGTCGAAGGTCAAATCCCCCATTCAACTGTTAGAAGAAAAATATGTATCCGGCATGTTTCAGGGAGTTGATGGAACTTCTTTTGATTTGAGCAATGACCCTAGTGCCATGGGTGCAATGGATATCATCTCTTATTTACAAGGGAAAGTGGCTGGATTGCAAATTTCAGGAACAGGAGCATCAGCATCTGTTTCTTGGCGGGGATCAACACCGGATTTCTTTTTGAATGAGATCAGTACCCAGATTGATATGATCGTGACTATGCCTATTTCAGATATAGCTTATATAAAAGCGATTAGACCACCATTCTTTGGGTCGCCCGGAGGTGGAAGTGGAGGAGCTATTGCCATTTATACAAAGAAGGGCAAAAGTAGTAGGGGTGGAAACGAAAATAGTAAAGGAATGGAATACACGGTTTTAGGTGGATATTCTATTTTTAAAGAGTTCTACAATCCAAATTATGATAAGCCAACTGCCAATTTTGAATCTGATAATAGAACCACACTTTATTGGAATCCCTTCGTATTAACTAATAAAAGAAGTCCTAGAATCAAAATAGAATTTTATAATAATGATTCCAGTAAAAAACTGCAACTTGTATTAGAAGGAATTAATTCAAATGGTAAATTGGCAAGAGTGGTTAAGTTTATTGAATAAACCTCATTTCAGTTTGAAATAAATAATTTTTTATGACACCCGAAGAAAGATCTGCCCATTTTAATAAATCAAATGCAACAAAATATATTGGGAAAGATCCGGGTTTCATGAAACAATTTATTGGATTAATGCAGTTAGAGCTGAATAAGTCCATTCTTAAATTGGAAGAAGCCATTGAATCGGGTAACTTAAAGCAGCTTAAGGAAACGGGACATAGATTAAAGGGAGCTAGTCTTACGGCAAGTATGACAATTTTAAGCAACTTGGCATTGAAATTTTCAGAAATGAATTCCTTTAATAAAGATTATTCCATTCAATGTCTGAGTGACTTGAAAAAAGAAGCTGAACTAGTGATAATGTTATTGAATCAGGAAGATCTGATCTGATCATTCCAGATTCATTTGTAATTTCCTTTAAAGTTTAATGATTCTTAAGTAATCTAGCATTGCCTGATTAATACTCAAATTCATATTATCGTTATGGTCTTCTAAGCTAAGCTGAATAGTATAATTTCCTTTTTTCAGATCTGTTTGTACACTATTACTAAAACCCCAATTACTCCATTCTTTAGTGCCTCTATGAGGTAGTACAACGGTTCCTTTCTTTTCATTATTAATGAGCAAAGTTCTGATGGCACATTTATTCTCTGTATTGATAGGTCCATTCCCATTTGCATATCTAAAATCTATTGCATAATTACCATCTTCTTTAATCTCAACTTGGAATATAATTTTTTGGTTGATTGTTTTACTGGTTTCAACAAATCCTTTACCAGAGAATCCAAGTGAGGAAAAATTCGATGACATATTTTGATGCTCTGCCTCAACTACCATGGTGCTGCTCATATCATAAATAGCAATTGGCTCGGATGCAAAAGAAGGAATTTGTTTTTTATCAAGTGCAATTACTTGGTATTCCCCAAACTTGTTTGAAATGAGGGGATAATGATTGGCATTGGTACTACCAACTATTTTCCCATTTAGCAATATTTTATAAGATACAGCGCCAGTAATTTCTTTCCATTGCAGTGTATTTTTTTCTTTGTTAACTATCGGAACATCAACAGTAGTATAATTAGTTGTTTTATTGATTGTTTTGGAAATAAAAGGCTCACTAGTTAACTTAATTTGAATAAAGTGTAGCCCCGAAATACTTGATGGTATGCTTGAATTAGATTGTGTTTTTCCATCTACAGAAAAAGATAATATTTGATTTCCTATGCCTTCTAATTCAATATCGAAGATGGCATTTCGGTATTTGAATTTCAACAATTTTAAACCGCCCTTAAAGAGTGATGGTACAAATGGTTTTAAAGAAATACTATCCGCTTGAAAACTAATTCCGAAAATGATTTTATGAATTAATGCAAGATTCCCAGACAAACTCCATAGCATGTTACTACTATTAATTTGTGTGCCAGCGAAGTCGCCATTATCTGCTACAAAATTTTCTTTATTAGTTAGAAAAAGTGCGGCGGGTCTGTAAATACTATTGAATGATTCTATCACTGAATGGGCATTGCCCGTTTTAGCCGAAGCCATTGCCCAATAGGTTTGTACAAAGGGCCAGACTGCATTGTTATGATAGGGAGGCATATTAGGAATTTGGGGATAGATACAACTGATACCAAAACTTGTTTGGGGTACTGATGCTATAATAGTAGCCGATTTTTGTTTGTCAGCAATGCCAAATAAAATACAAAGTGCCTCTCCAAGGGCTTCTGATTTTGGTGATATAATTTTATTATTTCTTCCATATAAAAACTGGGCATAATATCCTTTATCAGGCATCCATAACCATTTGTTGATTCCTGCTTTTATCTTATCTGCAATAGCATCGTGTTTGCTAGCAACCTCCACATGCTTCAAGGTCTTGGCCATAAGACTCAGTACTTTGTTTGCCTGATAATGCACTGCATTGGTTCCCAGACATTCGCTTTCATAAATGTCGGCTGGTTGCATCCATTTGGGATAAGTTTGTTCACGCCAGTCCAAGAAAGATGACTCGCCTTTTACCATGCCAGTAGTTGGGTCATAACAATTAAGCAGATCATCCTCAATACTATTCTTTACAATTTCATAAGCTAGTTCCAACCAATCTTTATCGCCTGTAGCTGTATACACTTCCCATGCGGCAACAGCCCAAATCATTCTATCAGTGGAAGCTGGATATGCACCACCAGTTCCTGTGTCTTGAATGATCCTTTTTTTCTTGTTTACTTTTTTAAGCAAACTATTTTTAGCTACCTGAGGTTGTAAATAGGCCATCGATAAAATAATAGAATAGCTTATATCTCTTGTCCACACACCTGCCCATTCTTTACCAGTTCTAAAAGTGCTATCTGGTTCAACAGCTTTGATCATTTCTTCGAGCGACATATTATAAACCGCATTTGCTAGCGTAAAGTCGCTTTTAAATTGTGGGAAAGCACTTATGTCTTTTTGCAAATTCCAATCCGACGCTGTTTTTTTCTGATCTTGCTTTGCATTTAGAATTAATTCGGTTTCGAAAATGCCATCACCATCTAGGTCTTTCATTAATAATGCTTCCCTTTGACTCAGATTATCAAAATCCCAAATCATTGGTAGGGTACCGCCTGCAACAAAAATTCCTTTAAAATCCTGTTTATAAATCTTTGTTCCATTAAAACAAGTAAAGAATCCCTTTTCTGCAAACTGTTTTAAAATTTCTTTCGCATCTAATCTAATTTTCAATCTTGTATTAGGAAGCAACCATTCTTTTTTTTCTGAGTTTTGTTTGAGCTGATGTCCAAATAAGATCAAAGGAGTTTCAGCAAAACCATTTATTGCATTCACTGTAAAATGATGGTCTTGTCCAGACAGCATTTCATTATCTCTTCCGTTAATAGCAAACTTAAAACTGATGTCCGACGATTGGTATTGATTGGCAGGACTTTCATAGTTACTACTGATCTGATGATCATTAAGCGCTTGTGCAACAAACTTATCTTGAATTACCTTGTTGTTTTCTATGATATAGCTATGGTTACTATTTTGAGATTGGCAGATAAGTGAACTTGAAATCAGTGCCATTGCAACCAGATTTAATTTAATGATGTTTGAGAATTTCATAAAATCTATTTCAGTTAATGCTTTGATAAGTAGTGCGAAAGAATGGACTGTAATTTAATCAAATTAATGAGGTAGGGTACAAAAAAAGAGCATCGTCATGATGCTCTTTTTTTGTAAAAATTTCGGCTGCTTATTTTTTTGCAGGAAAGGAAGCCATGATTTCTTTCACTGCATTTTTTATTGCTGTATCTGGATCTTTTGAGGCTTTATCAATTTCTTTGTTGCCAATGCCCTGCCAAACCATTTTAGTGGTTTTTGTATCAACCATTTCAATGGTTAATGAACCATCTTTATAGCTATAAGTAGCAACAGAAGTATTTGTTGCCAAACCCATGCCGCCATAGTAACCATAAGGGCGATATAGGCCACCATAACCATAATAATTAGTACTAGCTGTAACAGTCTGTTTGTCTTTCAATATAGTAATTGCATTAACACTTAAATCAGCATTCGATTCAACATATTTTAAACCTTTTTCGATCATTTCTGCTTTAATTGCATTAACAATGCGATCTGCATTTAATTTACTTACACTACCTGTAGTTTTTACACTATAAACGCTAAATGTGTGATAATTTGAGAAATTTGCTGATCTATCGTAATCATTTGTCACTTTAAGGGTTGAACCGCAAGAAGCAACAAGAAATGTTACGATAATTATCAATAAAAATTGGCTTATTCTGCTCGTTTTCATCTATTTTTAGTTTTATACAAAGTTAATTGATTTTTATTTTGATAGGGGTAACGAAAATATATTTTTTTACCTTTTCTGCCGATTAAATTAACTAGTTATTCTAGGGTTTTATGGTAAAATTTAGAATTGTAGAACCTAGTCCGGATTTTGTAACCGAAATACTGATTTTATGAGAAAATGTTTTTTGCTAAGCCTGCTAATTACTTTTACATTTCCAATGCTCGCCATGAGTGCTGTTTCATTTAGTGATAATGGGAAGAACTTAATGGCAATTTCCCATGAATCTTCTTTTAGCGATACCATTAATTGGTCCAAGAAAAAAACAGCACCCTGGTTTGTAGATCGTTTTAAAATTAGTGCTGGCTTATTTGCTGCAACAACAACTACTGATATTAAATTAGGAGCCAGTGGTGGTGGGTCAATTGGAACAGATATAGATTTCGAAAAGGATCTTGGTCTGAAGAGAAATGTGGAAACCTTTATTGGAAATTTTCAATGGCGTTTATCTCGTAGATGGAGAATGGATTTTAGTTTCTATCAATTGAATAGATCAGCTACTAAAACTTTAGAGCGTACAGTTATTTTTGGAGATAATACTTATAATGTTACAGCCAATGTAAATACCTTTTTTAATACTACTATTTATCGGGTTTCAATAGGGTATGCAATTTTGGCTAAGCCAACCTATGAGCTTGGTTTATTACTAGGCACACATACACTTCAATCTAAAATGGGATTAGGAATTTCTGCAGGAGGAGCTGGCGTGTCATTTAGCGACAATTTTAAATTCACAGCACCTTTACCTGATTTGGGTATTTGGGGTGGAGTAGTTTTAAGTAAAAAATTATCACTGAATGGAGAATTTGATTACTTATCAATTGCTGCTGGTGATGTGAAAGGAAGAATTGTTGGATATAATGCTTCCTTATTATTCAATGTTGCAAAACATTTCGATTTAGCCATAGGTTATACAGGTTTCGATTTTTCTCTTGATGAAAATGCCAACAACCAAAGTGCACATATAGGTTGGGGTTATCGTGGACCATCTATCACAGGAAATTTTCGCTTTGGGCACAACAATTGGAAGCATTAATCTTTTAGGAGCCACAAATTGCATGATATCTCCCAGGCTCATTGAGCATCTTTAAAATATTGTGCAGCGGTTGTCTACTAAGTTGTTTCTTAAATATGTTCTGGTTCCAATCCCCAATGTTCTGGTGAACGCCATAATGCACTCAACAAAAGTTCACGCATGAAATAGAATTCTTTAGGAAGTCGATCATAGAGTTTTGCAAACAATTCTTCATGAGATAAAAGTTCTTGTTTCCAAGGCTCTCTATCAACTGTCATAATTTTTGCAAAGTCTTCTTTAGAAAAATCTTCAATACCAGTCCAATCTATATCCTCATATCTAGGCATCCAACCAATTGGTGATTCTGCTGCTCCTGCGCCACCATGAACTCTTTGTACGATCCATTTTAAAACACGCATATTTTCGCCAAATCCTGGCCATAAAAATTTACCGTTTTCGTCTTTTCTAAACCAGTTCACACTAAAAATTCTTGGAGCATTCGGAAGATCTCGGCCAAACTGTAACCAATGGTTTACATAATCGCCCATATGGTATCCCATGAATGGTAACATTGCAAATGGATCGCGGCGCACTTTTCCAATTTCGCCGAAAGCTGCAGCGGTTGTTTCACTTCCCATTGTTGCAGCAGTATATACCCCAAAGTTCCAGTTGAAAGATTGACAAACCAAAGGAACTGCTGTGCTTCTCCTTCCGCCAAAAACAAATGCGGCAATGGGTACTCCATTTGGATTATTCCATTCGCTATCTATACATGGGTTTTGGTATGCAGGTGCAGTAAAACGACTATTTGGATGTGCTGCAGGTTTTCCAGATGCTGCATCATAGGGAAGACCATGCCAATCGATTAATCCTTCAGGAATTTCTTTGGTCATTCCTTCCCACCATACATCGCCATCCTTAGTTATCGCCACATTGGTAAATATGGTATTCCCTTTAATGCTTTCCATTGCATTAGGATTGGTTTTGAAATTGGTTCCCGGAGCAACACCAAAATAGCCTGCTTCTGGATTGATCGCATATAAGTGACCATCCTCAGATTTATGGATCCAAGCTATATCATCACCCACTGTAGTTACTTTCCAATCATCTACTCCTTTAGCAGGGATCATCATAGAAAAATTGGTTTTGCCACAGGCACTTGGAAATGCAGCAGCGATATATGTTTTTTCTTTTGCTGGAGATTCAACGCCTAGAATTAACATATGTTCTGCAAGCCATCCTTCTTCCTTACCCATTACTGATGCAATACGTAAAGCAAAACACTTCTTACCCATCAATGCATTTCCACCATATCCACTTCCGTAAGAAATGATTAAACGCTCTTCTGGAAAATGTGAAATATATTTTGTAGTAGGGTTATTAGGCCATTTTACATCTTTACCGGGACTTGTTATCGGGCATCCAATGGTATGAATGCATTTTACATAAGAATTTCTCTTTAAATAGGGATAAATGCTTTCACCCATTCTCGTCATGATATACATATTCACCACCACATATTCCGAATCGGTTAACTGAACACCATATCTAGCAAAAGGCGACCCAACTGGGCCCATGCAAAAAGGAATCACATAGAGTGTTCTGCCATGCATACTATCCTCCATCAAGCCATTTAATACTTTTTTCATGGCGTTTGGCTCCATCCAATTATTGGTTGGTCCCGCATTATCTTTCACCCTACTGCAAATAAAAGTTTTGTCTTCTACACGTGCTACATCACTCGGATCTGAGAAACATGCATAACTATTTGGCCTTTTCTCCTGATTGAGTTTAATGAATGTACCTTTCTTCACTAATAGTTCACATAAGCCATCATATTCTTGCTTTGAACCATCACACCAGTGAATACTCTTGGCGTCGCATTGATTTGCTATTGCATTTACCCAATTCTTTAGTTCCGGAATTACCCCAGGCATTTCGTTCATATGCGGTTTTGCTTCTTTTATCATCTTAACTATAATTTATTTGAATAATCTATATTAATTAGTGACTATACAAATTTCCCAACTATTTAGTATATGTAAAAATGACGAATGTTATGTTTGAAAGGTTTCTTTTGCCTTATTTATAATTATTATAGTTCTAAACTGACTATTTATATTTACTGCCAATATGAAAACAGTTATATCATTTTGCTTGATCTGTAGTTGCGCTTTATTTTCTGCGAATGCGCAATTAAGTATTACAAAGCTATTTGGAGATCATATGGTCTTACAACGCAATAAGCCGATTCCTGTTTGGGGTTGGGCTGCAAAGAACGAAAACATAGAAGTTTCTTTAAACAAAGTAGCCTTACATGCTAAGTCCGATGCAAATGGAAAATGGATGGTTCGTTTTCCAGCGATGAAAGAAGGTGGTCCCTATGAACTGCAAGTAAGTAATACCCAACAACGGATTCAGTTAAAGGATATCATGTTAGGGGAGGTATGGTTATGTTCTGGACAATCAAATATGGAATTTGCCATGCGAGATGCTTTGCATTATGCCAGCTCAATAAACACGGTGAATCAATATGATATTCGCCAGTTCCTCGTGCCAAACGAAGTAAGTCTACAACCAAAGGAATCAATTTCTGGAGCAAATTGGATGAAGGCTGACGCTGAATCCCTAGGATATTTTACAGCTGTTGGGTACTCTTTTGCTAAAGAATTAGCTAGTCAACTACATGTAACAATCGGCCTTATTAAAGATTCCTGGGGTGGATCTCAAATTGAAGGGTGGATCAGCAGAGATGCCATGATGGGGTCGGATGAGTTCAGAGATTATGCAGTAGCATTTCCTGAAAATTGGATACAAGCCGATTCGATGTTATTGAAGAATCTACAAAAGAAACTTAGCACAAAAAATAATCGAATTCCTAATACGGCATTACCCTTTCTATTAAATAATGATACAACAGCATTTGAAGGATGGTTGTCTTATGCACCACCTAGTCAGTGGGATTGGCAGGGTATCTGGGCTTTCAGAGGAGCAGGTTTTATGGAAAGGACATTGACAGTTGCACTAACTGAGGTGAGCAAATCTTCCTTATTAAGCCTTGGCGATAATGATGGAGCTTTTCAATTGTATATCAATGGAAAATTAATAAAAGAAGGGAGGGGCAAGAATTCTAGGCTATTTCAGTTGCCCGCAAATACTTGGAAGGAAGGAAGAAATATCTTACTCATTCATCAGGAAAAACAGGAAGAACCTGCTTGGTTTGGAAATGGATTTATTGGCGAGCCGGGTACTTTGTTTTTGAAATTTGATGGGGTTGCGCAAAGTCTTGCTGGCAATGGATGGAAAATGATGCCAGATTTTTCCATGCCTTGGAATTATATACATGCACAAAATAATGCAGGTGCCATTATTTACAACGCCATGATTCATCCCATTATACCTTTTGCAATACAAGGAGTTCTATGGTATCAAGGAGAATCGAATGCAGAAAGGGCCTATCAATACAGAAAGAGTTTTCCGCTATTAATTGAAAGTTGGCGTAAAGCATGGCAGGAAGAATTGCCATTTTATTTTGTTCAATTATCGAGCTATGGGAAGTTTCCTAATAGCAATCAAGGAAGTGAATGGGCTGAATTGAGAGAGGCACAAACTAGGGCGCTCAAACTTGCAAATACAGGAATGGCAGTTACGATAGATCTTGGAAATCCAGATAATGTGCATCCTCGCAATAAAGAAGACGTAGGTAAAAGACTCGCTGCAAATGCTTTAGCCAAGACCTATCATTTACCGATTAAAATTTATGAGGGACCCAGTTTTGAATCAGTGGAATTTAAGAATCCCTCAGCGATTCTGAGTTTTGATAATATTGGTAAAGGATGGTTGGTAAAAGACCAGTATGGTTATATCAAGGGTTTTGAAATTGCAGGTGCGGATAAGAAATTTTTCTTTGCTCAGGCAAGAATTGAGAACGATAAGATTGTTGTTTGGAATAGCAATGTAAAGGATCCACAAGCAGTTCGTTATGGATGGACAGATTCGCCGATAGATGCGAACCTATATAATTTAGATGGATTTCCCGCTTCTCCATTTCGAACTGATTCTTGGAAAGGAATAACTGAAGATGTTAGATTTAAATAATTTTTTCTTGGCATGATAAATGTCAAGAAATGCACAGATTGTTTTTGATACTTTGCATTCTTATAAATGCATTTTATGAAAAAAATATCCTTTCTTTTTATTGCAATGATTGGATTTATAAGTTTTACTATTGCACAGGAAAAAGGTGAAAATGAAAAAGAGGTTGGATACAAGGGGTTCCATCAGCTTAGTTTCAAGTTAAGCCATTCCATAATTGGGGAGGGGGTAGTTAATGGTACAAATAAAAGTATTTCAGCACCTTCACTTGGGTTTGATTATAATTACTGGGTTCAAAATAAATGGGCAGTTGGACTTCAAACGGATATGATTACTGAGTCATTTAAAATCGAAGATAATGGTGGTGCTTTGATTGAACGATCAACACCGGTTGCGGTTGTTCCTGTGATTTCTTTTAAACCCATAAATCACAGTATGTTTATCGTAGGATTAGGAAAAGAATATGCTAAAGAAGGGGATTTCACTTTAACTAGGGTAGGGTATGAATATTCTTTTGAGTTACCCAAGAAATATGAATTAAGCTTTGGCATTACTTACGATCATAAATGGGAAGCCTATGAAATATGGACATTTGGCATCATTGTTTCTAAATTATTTAAGTAGCTTTAGAGAAAGTGTTTGCATGAGAAAGCTAATTCCAATTGTAGTTTTTTTGTTTTTTGTTAATAGTTCTACTGATGCTCAGTGTAAAATTGAACAGAATAAATTCCCAGATGGGACCATGTATTTGGAAACTGAGCCAAGTTTGATGTATCAAACTTCTAAGAAGAAATTAGTTGAAAAATTAAGCACTGATAAGGAGAATTATTTTGTTGCAATTAGTCCAACTCCATTTCCTCTCAAGCCAGCAGGGAAAAAAGTAAAAAAAGATTTAATTGTTTTTTTGAGTAATAATAAAACTTATACTTTAAAACATTTTGATTCAAGATATATCGATCAGGATAGCAGCTTTGAAATTCTTTACTTATTCAATAAAAAAGACATTCCCGATTTTCAACAAAATACTATTAAGAAAATTGTCCTGAATGATGGACTAGGAGAGGATATAGTTTATAATCTTGTGTTACACACAGATGCTGTAAAAAAACAATTAGGATGCTTTCTGAAAAAGAAAGAAAATTAATTATTATCTAATGAATGAGTTTCCTTGCTTTTTGATTTGTCTTTCAATTTCTTAAAGAGATCTGAAAAAGCGAAGTTTATTTGATAAGTATTGTACAACAAATTGCCTGAAGATCTTGGCAGGATTTCATTAGAATACATAAGTTCAACTTGGGTATTATCTGAAATAGCATAACCTCCTCCAATTGAGAGTTTGTTTCTGTCAAAAAAATCCTTTCCCGTAATTGCAGCTTGTGTTTTGAAGAATAGTTCTTCAGAAGCCATTCCATAATAAATTCCTTTGCGAATTATTTTTCCATTAATGGGTTTTGTATACTTCAATTGACTTCTTAATCTATAGTAAGCCTCAAAGGTTTTTGCATCGTTTTGAATTCTTCTATCTTCTATCCTAAAACGTGTATTAAGCGTATAGCCAATCTTGTTAATATAGTAGATGCCTTGTATTGCATATCTGATCTCGAAGTTTTTTGCTTGCTCAATATCTGGAATAGCTACATTCCCAAATAAGGCTAAGTAATACGATAGCTTCCACCTAGAACTTGCATAATAATGAGCCCACCCCCTTATATAAAATTGTGATGCTTTACCAAACATGCTTTGATTATTGGGAGGTATGCTGCTGTATGATTGTCCGATATTAAACTCAAGGGTCCATTTTTTCCCAATTGACTCTATATCTGCTATTTCATTTGAGAATTGATTGTATTTAGTAGTTTGACAATTCGAATGAATCGGCAGCCCCATTAAGTAACCAACTATCAGTAGAAAATAGAAATACTTTGCTGGGGGCATTTAAATTAGCATTAATAAATTTGCAGAAATTTCACTTGATCATAAAAATAAACTTTAATCATTAAATAGTATAATGTGCTCGTTTTAAAAATCATTGTTTGATTCTGTTTAAACATTGTCAAATACTATTTGTCATCTTCAATCTGTACTACTTCATACATGTTTTTGCCGTTCTTTTGAATAGGTTGATAATAGGTCTCGCCAACTTTTACATATTTCTGGTCACCCAGAATTACTTCTTCGCCTCCTTCTGGTAAATTCTCAACTACACAACCTGCTGTTGGGGGCACAACGGTATAGCCTTTTTCGTTTTTCTCATAATAAGCGCCACCATAATAATAATTATTCGTGGTTTCATTGATAATAACGGTTTCTGATTTTGGAGGAAGTGTTGTTATCGAAGCGCCTACTGGAGCTTGAACAACAGTATAACCACCATTTCCAGCTACATAATAAACACCTTGGTCGTAATGGTATTGTTGGTTTTCTATGCTAACAATGATTGCTGTTGTTGCAAGTGCTGCAATAAAGAAACCCCATGGATGCCAAACTGGTCCCCAATAAAAAGGATGATATGGATGATAGTAGTAAGGTCCATGGCAGTATAACGACATTCCGCCATAGCGATATGGGGGTGCAGCATATGGGCGATAGTTATTTCTTTTAACAGTAGTATTATGACTATTGTTGACCCTTACATTTTTACTGTTATCGACATTGATATTGACGTTCTTTTTGCTGTTGTCAATATTTACTTTATTGCTACGGTTATTATTAGAGGATGGTTTAGAGGATGGTTTAGCGGGGGTTTTTGAAGAAGCAGTTTGCCTAGCCCCGCCACCGCCTCCTTTTATTTGTGCAAAACCATTTTCGCCAACAATAATTAGGGTCGCTGCGAAAAATAGTATTCGAATAATATTTGCTCGGTATGAAGAGAAGTTATTTTTCATAATGGTTATAAATAAATGATCAATAGATATTGTTTTTTAAGCTGGGGCTTATTTCTCAAGTAAGTTCCAGATTCGAGATAAATCAGGATTAAAAATTATTTCAATCCTTCTATTTCTTGCTTTCCCATCGGCTGTGGAATTGTCGCCAACTGGATTGTACATACTTCTGCCTGCTGCAGTTAATCGTTTTGGATCAACATAATAACTCAATTCAAGCACTCTCACTACGGCATTTGCTCTCTCTGTACTGAGGGTCCAGTTATCTATATTTCCCTTCATCTCGGTATTGTCGGTATTGCCAACAATTATGGTTTGCACACCAGGGTATTTGCGCATTACATCTGCAACAATATTTAAGGCTTCTCTTCCTTTAACACCAATTGTGGCACTTCCAGCTTTGAAGAAGAATTTATCGTCTAACGTAATATGAATCATGCCATTTTTATAATCAACTGTGGCACCTGCATCCTGAAAATTGGTAATTGATTCCGCTACATGGCTGCGAATTTCTTCTAAAGAGGTACCCTGAGCGGCAAGGTTTTTATTCAGAGTTTCAAATTTTTGTGCAACTGCATCTTTAATCTGACGGCAATCTGCAGCTTCCTTACCATAAACCGCATTTTCGGTTTTTAATTGGCCAATCAGCTTTTCGTTTGAAGCAATGGTCTGACTTTGTTCAGCAACCATTTTTTGCAAGCGGGTATTTTCTGTATTGGCAGTCTCCAATTTTTTACTTGTTCCGCAGGAAGCCAACAAAATCGTTCCAGCAGTAAGTGCAATAATGTAAATCCGTTTTTTCATGTAATTATCATTGATTTGAACGGCTCGAAAATAACCAATTTGGATAATTTGAATTCAAATCAGGAGGGAAGCTTGTATTGATTTTAGAATTTAAACAAATCAAATCATTGTTAATAGTAAAAATGTAATTGAGGATCCCAATTTCCTGATATATATCATGTTCCTCTGTAACATACATCACTTAGATTTAGGCCTCTAAAAATGAGCTTTGCGATAGTTAGCTATTTATTATAAAAATATTAAATTTATACCCTAAATCCACTACATGTTTTCACATCACGAACATTTGAATGAACCTATAACGGAAGGAGAGAGCTATAGAGATCGGATCAACACGGTAGACGAAAATGGGAAACGCAAATGGGTCTTTGCATATAAACCACCCAAGGGAAAATTTTATAATATCAGAACATGGCTTAGTATTATTTATTTTGTTTTATTTTTTGGGATGCCATTTGTTTATGTAAATGGCCGACCTTTTTTCCTTTTAAATATTCCACAGGCTAAATTTATATTTTTTGGAAAAGTGTTTTGGCCACAGGATTTTTTTATTCTGGGTCTGACAATGGTAACATTTGTACTCTTTATTGTTTTATTTACGGCAGCTTTTGGTAGGCTTTTCTGTGGATGGGCCTGTCCCCAAACTAACTTTATGGAAATGATGTTCCGTAAAGTTGAATTCCTTATTCTTGGAGATGCACCTGCACAAAGACAATTAAAAGATGCGCCATGGACAGGAAAAAAAATATTTAAAGTAGGGCTAAAACAACTAACATTTTATCTTCTATCGTTTCTCATAGCAAACACCTTTTTGGCTTATATTATTGGAGTTTATGAGTTAGAAAAAATCATTACAGAACCTGTTACTGCTCACATTGCAGGCTTAACTGCCATCATGATCTTTAGTGCTGTATTCTTCGCAGTATATAGTTTTTTTAGGGAGCAGGCATGTATTGTAGTATGCCCTTACGGTCGTTTGCAAAGTGTATTGTTGGATAAAAATTCAATGATTGTTGCATATGATTATAAACGCGGTGAACCGAGAGGACCTATTAAGAAAGGAGAAGATCAGCCTAAAGGCGATTGTATCGATTGCCACGCATGTGTAAAAGTTTGTCCCACCGGTATTGATATTCGGAATGGACTTCAAATGGAATGTGTTGGCTGTACCGCCTGTATCGATGCTTGTAATAATATTATGGATCATATTAACAAGCCAAAGGGATTGATTCGATATGCTTCTGAAAATTCAATTGCAAATGGGGAGCCTTTACATTTTACAACCCGAATGAAATTATACACAGTATTACTTGGGGTTGTTTTAATCGTGTTGTCGATTCTCTTAATGACCAGAAAAGATGTAGATCCAACGGTAATGAGAACACCTGGTCAGTTGTTTCAGGAGGTTGGAACAGATAGTATTTCTAATTTGTATAATGTGAAAGTGGTGAATAAGACCATGAAAATGATCCCGCTTACTATTAAGTTGGAGGGTGGCAATGGACGTATCGAAAATATTGGGAAGGATTATGTAGAAGTAGAGCAGGAAGGCCAGGGTTCGGGAACTTTCTTTGTGGTTTTACCTAAGTCAGCTTTGCACCAAAGAAAAACATCCATTACTTTAAGTTTTTGGCAGGGAAGTACAAAAATCAGTGAAAGCAAGACCAATTTTTTAGGTCCAATTGTCATCAAAGAATAAATATTATTGCCTATGTATCCCCTTGTCATAATTTTATTCCATCACCCATTCATGCAATAGCAGAAGTGATGGGTCAAGCCAAGATTTTAGATGAGGAAGGCGTTTCTAAAACCATTTTATTTAACTTATATGGTCATGGAAATTTCGACCTTGGCTCTTATGAACAATTCCTTGCTGGAAATTTGGTTGATTTTGAAGTGAGTCAGGAAGACATTGAGAAATCTCTTGCAGAGTTAAATACAGCAATTATATAATTGTATTTAATGAATCAATATTTTAAAAGGCAAATCAATTGGTTTGCTTTTTTTATTTGTAAATTGAAAAGGATTGAAAATCATTTTTCATCTTAAAACGATTGTATGAGTCAGATTCTTGGAAAGAAAGCATTGATAACTGGGGGAGCTTCAGGTATTGGTAAGTTAATGGGTAGATTATTATTACAGAAGGGTCTTGACACCCTTGTTATCTGGGATTTAAACGAAGCGTTGATGCTCAGTACAGAAGAGGAGCTAAAAGCGGAAGGTTTTAAAGTAAGGTCCTACAAAGTGAATGTAATGGATACTCAATCTGTTATTAGCACTGCAAGGCTAGTAAATGAAGAAATTGGAATGATTGATATACTAATTAATAATGCAGGTATTATTGTTGGAAAATATTTTCTTGATCATACACACGAAGACATTGATCGAACCATGGGCATTAACAGTAGTGCATTAATGCATATTACTTCAGAATTTTTGCCAGCAATGGTTGCGTCGAAAACGGGGCATATTGTAAATATTGCTTCTGCTGCAGGCTTGGTAAGCAATCCCAAAATGAGTGTATATGTTGCAAGTAAATTTTCTGTAGTAGGCTGGAGCGATTCTTTATTACTTGAAATGAAAATTGCTCAAACAAATGTTCAGGTAACCACTGTTACACCATTTTATATTAGCACTGGGATGTTTGATGGAGTTAAAAGCAGTATTGTACCTATCGTAAAACCAGAAGTAGCAGTTCGGAAAATTATCAAAGGATTAGAAAATAATCGTCGTTATGTACGCATGCCTGGTATTGTTAATTGGGTGCCTTTATTTAAAGGGATTCTTCCAGCATTCTTATTCGACATCATAGTAGGGCAATGGTTAGGTATGTACCGCTCAATGGATGATTTTAAAGGGAGGTAGTTTATTTTGCTATTATTCGACGATTTAGTTACATATTATAAGTCAACACATTTTGGACGCAATATTCAGGGTTCTTTGGCGTTTATTTAAAACCGTAGCTATGACAACAGTTATTTAATATTTAGTGGAGTCCTGTCACTATGTATGTTTAAAACTAATTGTTAATGAAACAGATTGTTGTAATCGTTGCTGTCTTTGTGTTTTTCTTTTCTTATAATATTGCGCAAGCACAAACAAAAGAAGAAACCATTAGCTGGATAAAAGAGAAGATTAATAAATACAAGCGTAAATATGCTTCAGATTATTCTATTCCCTCTATTGAATCAATTAACGAGTGTGAGATTACTTTGAAATATGATCGTGGGCATGATGAAAATGTTTGGGCAAATTATACAGTCGTCATTCCAACAAGCGGGGTCTTAATAGATGGGGATGGGGATATTCGTAGTAGAGAAGAATCTATTAGAGTAGAGAAACATTATATTGAAAATGGCAATAGTTTTTCTGAATTCAATAAGCGGTCCTCTATCGATTTAGCAAAGGGTGAGTATGATTTATATGCAAGATTGGTAAAAGGTTTTGCTTATCTAAACAAATTCTGCCCAGTTAGAAAAGAACCTTTTTAGTATAAATCTCTCACTTAGGATTAAATAAAGTTTTAAATCTTTCTCAAAAAAGAAATAAAGTACAAACTTAAGCTAGCGCCAAATCTTGGATTAATTTCAATGATAAGTGGCTTGCCATCTAATTCTTTATAGTTGATACAGCAAATACCCTCAAATTCAATAGATTCCAATATCTCAGAAAAGATTTGATTGAATGGGGATGCAACTATTCGCCTGTTCATTACTATATCCTGGCCCTTAATTGGTACCTCATTTGAAAAAACGTATTCAATATTTAGAGACGCATCAATTTTTTTATTTCGAAATAAAATATGTGTGGCATATTCTTTATTTCCCAAAACCATTTGTTGACAAAAATAGTCCTGACTGGAAATGAAATTCTCGTACTTCAATTCAGTTTCCCCGTCTGAAATGATATAATTATCTACTCCTCTTTCAGTAATTTTCTTTTTTAAAATATAGGTATAAGGAAGATTAGATTCGATTTTCGGTAAGAGATGATCGAATGCCTTCGATATGAGTGTTTCATAAAACAAATATTTATCATCACAAATATTGATTGATTCTAAAGTTGGAATGGGGATATTATTATTCTTTAGTAAATGTCTTGCTTTGTCAAGTCGCTTTAGGTCTGGTATGGTTAATGGGATAACAAAATCATTACTTGAAATTCTTTCATCAGTAAATTCATTGAAATCTAATTCTATGTTTGTAAAGCGTAGTCCCTTTCTTAAATTCGCCTCTTGCACAGGTGCGATTGAAAAGAGAATTTTAGTTTTAGCCCTTGTTTTTAAATTATAAAGTAAGGTTTCTTGTGTAAGGAAGATAATCTTCTCTAACTGATTATATATATTAAACCCTTCTTGAAACATTCTTAATTGTTTATAAAGCGATCCGGAAATTACGGGATTAATGTACGAAGAAAACTTATAAGTTTTTTGATTAAATTAAACCTACAATTAGTATTCAATCTCGATTGTTATCCCAAAATCTTAACCAAGTTGGCAGAGATACCCGCAGAAGAATTTCAGGTGCTCAACCCATCGTTTAATAAA
>CAIJLK010000243.1 GCA_903821465.1 uncultured Bacteroidota bacterium
GCGATAGGATGTGCATTTGCAGGTTTGTGTTATGCTGAATTTGCAGCCATGATTCCTATTTCAGGATCTGCCTATGCTTATTCTTATGTTACCATGGGTGAAACCGTTGCCTGGATTATTGGTTGGGCATTGATTATGGAATATGCACTTGGTGCAGCTACCGTATCAATTGCTTGGAGTGAATATTTAAACAAGCTGTTGGGAGGAGGCATACCCTATGAATGGAGCCATTCGCCTTTAGAAAGCATAACGGATAAGGTCGGGGTATTACATCACGGAATTATTAATGCACCTGCTTTAGTGATCCTTCTTTTGTTAACCCTTTTATTAATTAAGGGAACGCAGGAATCAGCGATGGTAAATGCAGTTATTGTATTTATCAAAGTTGCCATTGTTATCTTATTCATCTTTTTAGGATGGCATTTTATCAAACCTGAAAATCATACTCCTTATTTTATTCCTGCTAACCAACCTCCATTAATTGATGCCACTGGCAAAGTAATTGCCGACTACTCAGGCACGTTCAAACATGGTTGGGGTGGCGTTTTAGGTGGAGCCGCTATTGTGTTCTTTGCCTTTATTGGTTTCGATGCAGTATCAACTGCTGCACAGGAAGCAAAAAATCCAAAGAGAGATATGCCCATTGGTATTTTGGGTTCTTTAGTAGTTTGTACGATTCTTTATATTTTATTCGGACATGTATTGACTGGTGTTGCTAACTGGCAGGATTTTGTGGACCCTTTAAAAGGACGTGAAGCATCTGTTGCTTATGCTATTTCAACTTATATGACAGGTTATGGATGGTTAGCAACTGCAGTTACTGTGGCAATTCTAGCAGGATTCTCTTCCGTTATTTTAGTTATGTTGATGGGTCAGAGCCGTGTATTTTATTCGATGGCAAATGATGGTTTATTGCCAAAAGTCTTCTCTGACTTACATCCTAAATTCCGAACCCCCTATAAATCAAATATCATCCTATTCATATTTGTAGGTGCATTTGCTGCATTCGTGCCGGGTAGCGTAGCAGGAGATCTAACCTCTTTCGGAACCCTATTCGCTTTCGTTTTAGTAAGTGCGGGTATCTGGATCTTAAGAGTAAAATCGCCTGAGATAGAAAGATCATTCAAAACTCCATTAGTACCATTAGTACCCATTTTAGGAGCGGTGATTTGCCTCGCTATGATCTTTGCTTTGGATGGCCAGACGCTTAAAGTGGCATTTGGCTGGATGGCATTAGGTCTGGTTGTATACTTTGTGTATAGCAGAAAACATAGTAAGCTCCATAATCCGGGCGATATTATTCCAAAAGCTTCTGATTTCGAGAAACACTAGTTTTTCTTAATAATACTAATTAAGCGCTCCAATTAACCTGGAGCGCTTTTTTTTAGGTCATCGTTGGCTATAAACATTGTAACCGTTAACTTTGCCCACCTTTTACAAGTATTAATTAATATAACATTATGGGAAGGATTTTTGAAGTACGTAAAGCTACCATGTTTGCCCGATGGGACAGAATGGCTAAGCAGTTTACTAGGATTGGTAAGGAAATTGTGATTGCTGTTAAAGCAAGTGGACCAGATATTGCCACTAACCCTGCATTGCGTCGTTGCTTTCAAAATGCAAAGAGTGTGGGTATGCCGAAAGATCGTGTGGAAGCAGCAATCAAGCGCGCCATGGGTAAGGATACCAGCAACTACGAAGAAATTTTATATGAAGGATATGCCCCGCATGGTGTGGCACTTTTAGTTGAATCAGCCACTGACAACCATGTTAGAACAGTAGCGAATGTAAAAAGTCATTTCAATAAGGGTCACGGTGCTCTCGGAAATAGTGGTAGTGTGAGCTTTCAATTCAAAAAAATGGGTGTGTTCAAATTAAATCCAGAAGGATTGAATTTGGATGATCTAGAATTGGAATTGATTGATTTTGGGTTAGATGAATTGGGAGATAGTGCAGATGACAATGGTAATCCAATCATTGTTTTACGTTGTGCATTTGCCGACTTTGGGAACCTGCAAAAAGCATTGGAAGAAAAAGGTTTGAGCACCATTAGCTCTGAACTGGAATGGATCCCTACCACCACTGTTCCCGTTACAGATGAGCAAGCAGAAGATGTGAGTAAACTAATTGAACGATTAGAACAAGACGAAGACGTGAACAAAGTGTTCCATAATATGGGATAATATTTATTGTGACAATAACTGAAGCCTTAAATAAACCTACCATCTTCTTTGATGGCTTTTGCAATTTATGTAATAGCTCAGTAAGGTTTATTATAAAACGTGATAACAAAAATAAATTTCAATTTGCCTCCTTACAAAGTGAACTCGGGCAAACTGTTTTAAAAGAAAATAATCTGCCCGATACGAACTTTAATACTTTACTATTAGTGAAGAATGGAAAGGTTTATACTTTTTCAACTGCAGCATTAATTATTGCGAAAGAATTGTCTGGTTTATGGCCTTTACTGTATGTTGCTATTATTTTTCCAGAAAAAATTAGAAACACTGTCTATAATTATATAGCGAAGAATAGATATAAATGGTTTGGCAAAAAGGAACAATGCGACTTATTTCCATTAGAAGTGCAAAACCGAATTATACAGTAATACTTGGTAATGTAAAATAAAAAGTACTACCTAGGCCTACTGTACTCTCTACCCAGATTTTGCCGCCGTGCTTTTCCACGAACTCCTTACATAAAATTAATCCCAGACCAGTACCAGACTCTTTTTGAGTACCTACTTCTGAAGAATGGGCTCCAATAATAAAAACGCTTTTACAAACTTTGGGAGACATTCCAACACCAGTATCTTTTACTGCAAACAACCAATTGGATTGGTCTTTCTCAACAGCAACAGTAATGAAACCTCCTTGATAAGAATATTTAATTGCATTAGAGATGATATTTCGAAATACAGTACTCAACATGTACTTATCTGCATAGACATTGGTATTGATGGAAATATTTATCTGTAGTTCTATTCCCTTCTGCTTTGCCGATGAGATTAGTAATTCTATTTCTTCTTGTAAAATATTTTGAAGATTAATCTGCTCAGGATTATAAGGAATACGACCAGTTTGTGTACGAGACCACTCTAATAAATTCTTCAGCAATCCCCTTGTTTTCTCGGCTGAATCTTGCATCAACTTAGCACTAAGTGTAACTGCATTCATGTCATTTGCTTCTGCCTGCCTTACCAATAAACCACAAAAACCAATAAGCGTATTAAACGGACTCATTAGGTCATGAGCAATAATGGAAAAGAATTTATCTTTTGTAGCATTCAACTCTCTCAAACGTGCCTTATTTTGGAGCTTGATTTTTTCTGCTTCCTTTCGATCACTGATATCTCTAGTTACACCAATAACTTCCAGCTCTTCATTCTTATTCAACATAAGATGGGTTACTGTTTCAATCCAAATTAAACTACCATCTTTTTTATATTGTTGTAATTCGTCATGGTAGTATTTTTTTTCGCCTGGGTTTTCTTGAAAATAATTTGTCGCCATTTTTATTTTTTCAAAAACCTGCTTGACTGACTGAGGTTCTAATGTTTGCTCGATCGTTTCTAACATTGCTTCCTCAACAGTGATACCTCTTAATTGAAAAACAGAGGGACTGATATAAGTAAATTTTTCTTGCGTAAGATTCAATACCCAGATAACATCACCAATATTTTCAGCAAGCATCCGGTATCGCTGCTCACTAATTTCCATTCTATTTACACTTTCATCAACAAGTGATTGCAGTTTCTCTTCATGCTGCTTTAGCTCAGCAAATAGGATGGTGCCTATATAAAGGATAAACATCAATGGCAATAAAAAAAGTACAGTTTCAAATGATGCTTCTGAGTTAAAATGTGTGCCGAAAAAACCAAGCCCATTTGCAGTTCCAAATGATATTAGAATACAGATAATCAATGTTACAATAATGCTGTGTAACAGATTCCCCCTTCTTGCTAAAAAGACCAACCCCGGAATGATTAAAAAAACAATTGAAGGGATTTGATAAAATGAAAGAAGTATGATGGCTATCAAAACACCCGTTATGCCGATAGGAAACTTTCTGTTTTCTGCCTCATTTACCTGCTTCATTTTCCTTGCCCAGAACAAAGGAGCAACTAGCATAATTCCAACTGTATTACCTATTACTAAATAAATCGACAGCCTTAAAAATGTAGCAAAATCAATCGCTTCAAGTCTTTCAAATTTTTTTACCATAATCAGAATACCACTGGTAATAATTGCGGGGATTAAGCAAACAAATAGAAAAAAAGAAACAATTTGCACGTTTTTTGAAAAGAATGGTTGTTTCTGAGACCTTTCAATTTTTAAAGCAATTTTCCATTCAATTAAAGCTTGAAAAACATCGATCAACGCATTAATTAAGCATAAGAATAATCTGAAATAGTTAAGGTGATCGATGTTGTGTTGAACATAAGAAAAAGAATTGATCACAAAACTGGCAAGCAATACCCAAAAAAAGGCGGAGTTCCCTAATACAAGAAACATCAACAAACCAATTCCAGAAGGCAGCCACATGAGAGAATAATGTTCTGGAGGAACACTTAATTGTGAAATGCAAAATAACCCCGAAATAATATATGCAATTGTAAAGGCAACAGCTTTACTGATATAGGAATGCCTTCTAAAAAGCCCTATCTGCTTTTCATTATACACCATTGAAAAAAATTATTTTTTTTGAATTTGCAGATTCACTACTCACTACTAAAACTACCATTTAAGCATACATTATACATGTAGCATTTCTCTATTTAATGTAACTATTTCGGTAGATAATTGAACGAAATAGTTACACTTTTACAATGAGCATAAAGGATTGCCTATTTACTCGCTCATCATTTCTTTGATAACCATGATGATTTCTTCTGCATTTGGTTTGCAGAAATAATCGCCATCACTACCATATCCAGGACGATTAGGCTTACTAGTAATGGTTCTAGGATTTACATCTAACCAACTATAGCCACCTTGTTTTTCCATTACCTGATTATACATATAGGCTGATGCTCCGCCTGGAACATCTTCATCAATAAATAAGATGCGATTGGTTTTCTTGAGCGACTCTACAATAAAATGATTGATATCGAATGGCAATAAAGTTTGCACGTCGATTATTTCGCAACTGATATTTTCCTTTTCTAGTCGCTCTGCAGCATCTTGAATAATGCGAAGCACAGAACCGTAAGAAACAATGGTAATATCTTCTCCCTCTCTAATTATTTCGGGTACTCCTAGAGGTGTTGTATACTCTAATAAATTAGCAGGCATTTTTTCTTTCAATCGGTAGCCATTCAAGCATTCGATAACAATTGCCGGATCGTTACCCTGCAAGAGGGTATTATACATTCCAACAGATTGCGCCATATTTCTAGGAACACAAACATATAATCCCCGAAGCGCATTAATGATCATACCCAAGGGAGAACCACTATGCCAAATCCCTTCTAAACGATGCCCCCGAGTTCTGATAATTAATGGTACACTTTGCATTCCCTTGGTTCTGAAATGGGTGGTTGCCACATCATCACTAAGCGGTTGTAACCCGTATAATAAATAATCGAGGTACTGAATTTCAGCAATCGGGCGAAGTCCGCGAAGCGACAAACCAATTGCCTGACCAACGATTGTTAACTCTCTGATTCCTGTATCTAAAATTCGGTCCCCACCATGCTTGTCTTGCAAACCAGCAAAACCTTGATTCACATCTCCAATATGTCCCACATCTTCTCCAAAAGCAAAGACTTTAGGATTGGAGCTGAACAGTGCATCAAAATATTTATTCAAAATTTCATACCCATTCACCAATGGTGCATCGAAAGCAACCAGGGGTTTTACTTGTTCAACTTTTAAAGCACTTTTAGGCCCTTCATTGTATAAATGGCTATTGTATTGATAATTATTTTCAGCAAGTTGATAGTCATAATAAGCTTTCAATTCCTGTTTTGTTGGGGAATTAGGTGCCAGTTCCATCGTTATGGCTAATGCACGCATTACATCTCTGCGAAGCGGTTCTTTATTGGAAATTAAATCAGCTGCCATTTTCTGCAATTGATTATATACTTCCATATCATTCACAACAGTAGTTTGAATAAGAGAAGCCCCACGATTTGCCATTTCTTTAATAGGAGAGATATATTTTTCCCATGCACTATTTTTCTGCTCTCTTACATGTTCTTTAGCTGCTGCTTCGATAGTGGTTAATTCATCTTCTGAACCAATATTATTTTCAATTACCCACTGACGCATTTTTTTAATGCAATCCCAATCTCGTTCCCACTCTAATCTTTCGGCACTTTTATAACGCTCTTGACTTCCACTTGTAGAATGGCCTTGAGGCTGTGTAACTTCTTCCACATGAAATAATACGGGGATATGAGTTTCACGAACGCGTTGCAATGCTTCTTCAAACACTTCACACATACCTGCATAATCCCAAGCCTTTACTTTATAAATTCTTATTCCATTGGTATCAGCTTTTTTCTCAAATCCTTTTAAAGCCTCTGATATAGAACCTTTTGTTGTTTGGAAATTAGTTGGAACTGAAATACCATAACCATCATCCCAAACGAATACAGCCAATGGAACTTGTAATACACCAGCTGCATTAATGGTTTCTAAAAAATGTCCTTCCGTGGTACTTGCATCACCAATAGTGCAGAAACTAATTTCATTACCATTATGGCTTAACGCATCTAATTTGCGTAAGTCGCTCGATTGTCTAAAACATTTTGATGCGAATGCCAAACCAAGGGCACGTGGCATTTGACCGGCAGTTGGGGCAATATCAGAGGAAACATTTTTGCGATTTGCTAGGTCCATCCAATTCCCATTATCATCTACAAAACGCGTAGCAAAATGCGAACTCATTTGCCTACCAGCACTAAATGGATCATTTTTTATATCAGCATAGAGCTGCGCAAAATATTGTTCAACTGTTGCTAATCCTGTAGCGAACATAAAGGTTTGATCACGATAATAACCACTTCGAAAATCGCCAGGTTGAAAAAATTTGGCCATTGCAACTTGTGCAACTTCCTTACCATCCCCAAAAATGCCAAACTTGGCTTTACCCGTTAATACCTCTCTTCTTCCTAATAGGCTTGTCTCCCGGCTGATCACGGCAAATCGATAATCTTCCAGCACTGCCTTCCGAAAACCTTCAAAAGACAGCATATCACTGGTTTGTTCCAAAGAAGTTTCTAGTTCCATAGTTCAAAAATAACACTAGTAAATGAATGGACTAACAGAAATTAGTTTTTTGTAGCACTTATTTTTAGTTACAACTAATCAACAAATTAAGGGCTTTGTACTGTTTTTTTCTATATTCTCTTAAAAATTACTTAATCTACCTTTTAGAAATATTAGTTTCCTTACTTTTAAGGCTAAATCATACTCTATGAAAAAAATTCATGTTTCGATTCTGGCTTTGTTTTTAGCCTATGCCGGATTTAGTCAAACTGCTGTCGCCCCCACGGTAGCAAAAGACGTAAATACGCAAATCGAATTCAAAAATGATACATATAATTTTGGCAAAATAGCCTATGGCAAACCAGTAGAATATGTGGTAGAAATGAAAAATATTGGGAAGGATAGTTTATCTATTCTAAATGCACAACCAGGTTGTGGATGTACTACACCTAGCTTTAAACCAAATGAAAAATTCGGACCGGGTCAGACCGTTAAAATGACCATTCGTTTCAATAGTAGTGCAGTTGGGCAATTCACGCGATATACAGATGTTTATTTTACTGGAGGACTCACTAAGAAGTTTACTTTTAGCGGTGAAGGAATTCAAGAAGCTGCCGCTGCTGCACCCAATACTACAGAGACACATAAACTAAAAACAAATAACTAATTAGACTAATCATATGAAAGGAATATTTCTAGTGCTAGCAATGATGATGGGTGTAATGGTAATGGCACAAACTGGTGTTGAATTTAAGACCATCAATCACCAATTTGGCAAAATCAAACGTGGCACCCCTGTTAGTTATGTTTTTGAATACAAGAATGTTTCTGACAAACCAATTGTAATTGAATTTGCAAATGCTGATTGTGGTTGTACTACTCCTGAATACGACCACGGAGCTATTCCAAAGGGCAAAAAAAGTAGCATTAAAGTAACTTACAATGCAGCTTATGATGGAATTTTTAAAAAGTCAGTCAATGTAAAGTTTACAAATAGCAATCAGCCTTATATATTAACAGTAGAGGGTGATGTCTTGGTTGATAAGCCAGCTACAACTAAGCCAAAAGCCTAAAAGAAGATTTTGTTTTGAAATTTTTACAAAAGCCCCCCCGAGCACTCGGTGGGGCTTTTTGATGTTTGACCCCAGCTTACCCCCCAGCAAGAAAGCTGGGTTATCGTATTCCTTTTCACTTCTTCCTTCACTCTTCACTCCTCTTTTATCTTTTCACTTTTATCTTTTATCTTTTCACTTCTTCTTCCTCCACTCTTCACTCTTCACTCTTCACTTTTCACTTCTTCTTCCTCCACTCTTCACTCTTCACTCTTCACTCTTCACTTCTTCTATTATCTTTGTGCCATGCTAAATATAAGTAAACGAGGTCTGGCAATGCCGGCTTCTCCAATTAGAAAACTGGTTCCCTTCGCTGAAGCAGCAAAAAAAAGAGGCATTAAAGTGTACCACCTGAATATCGGACAACCTGATATAGAAACTCCGAAAATGGTTTTAGATGCAGTGCGTAATAGCGATTTTAAAGTATTAGAATATAGTCACAGTGCGGGGAACGAGAGTTATCGAAAAAAATTGGTTTCCTATTATGCATCAGTAGGAATTGAAGTGACCCAAAATCAAATCATCATTACTACAGGCGGTAGCGAAGCTATTCAGTTTGGATTTCTAGCTTGCTTAGATGCGGGAGATGAAGTAATTATTCCTGAACCTTTCTATGCCAACTACAATGGCTTTGCTGTGGCCGCAGGGGTTAAAGTAATACCCATCACGTCCAATATTGAAAATGGTTTTGCACTTCCCCCAATTGCCGATTTTGAAGCTAAGATTAATGCAAAAACTAAAGCTATAGTAATTTGTAATCCGAATAACCCAACAGGGTACTTGTATAGCAAAGAAGAAATGGAACAATTAAAAGCCATCATTCTCAAATACAATCTCTACTTGTTTTCAGATGAAGCCTACCGTGAATTCTGTTATGAAGGCAAACAAATCAGTGCCCTGCACTTAACAGGTGTGGATGATAACGTAGTCATCATGGATACCATTAGTAAAAGATACAGTGCTTGTGGCGGAAGGATCGGTGCATTTGTATGCAAGAATGCAGCCTTAATGGAATCCGTAATGAAATTTGCTCAAGCCAGACTTAGTCCGCCAAGCTTTGCCCAAATTGCAGGCGAAGCTGCGATTGATCTTCCGGCCGATTACTTTGATACTACTAAAGCTGAGTATAAGCAACGAAGGGACCTAATTGTAAAAAGACTCAACGCTATGGAAGGGGTTTTCTGTCCCAATCCTGGTGGCGCATTTTATGCAATGGCAAAATTACCAATCGATGATTCTGATGTGTTTTGCCAGTGGTTACTAGAAAGTTTTGAAAATAACGGAGAAACAGTTATGCTAGCACCTGCTTCTGGATTCTATGGTACAGAAGGATTAGGAAAACAAGAAGTTAGACTTGCATATGTATTAAATATAAATGATATAAATAAAGCGATGGACTGTCTAGAACAGGCATTAAAGCAGTATCCAGGAAAAACAAATTGATAATCAGTATATTATAGCATAATTGATTTCATCTTGAATTTTTTATTAGAATTATTAAATATTAC
>CAIJLK010000244.1 GCA_903821465.1 uncultured Bacteroidota bacterium
TGACCACGATATTTGGTACCAGCAACTAAGGCTGCTAGATCCAAGCTAATGACACGTTTGTCGAATAAAACCCTACTCACTTTGCGTTGAACTATACGAAGCGCTAACCCTTCTACGATTGCTGTTTTACCCACTCCTGGTTCTCCGATCAAAATAGGGTTATTCTTTTTACGACGGCTTAGGATCTGACTTACCCTTTCAATTTCAGCTTCTCTTCCCACAATTGGGTCAAGGGTTCCGCTTTCAGCAAGTTTGGTGATATCTCTTCCGAAATTATCCAATACAGGCGTTTTGCTTTTTGCTCCTGGTACGGCTTTTCCACCTTTTTGTTGCTGGTAGCCAGCGCCTCTTTTCTCTTCATCAAACTCCTCTTCATTTTCATCTGAAAATTCATTGCGAGGATTGGGATTGGTAGACCCAACCATTCCTAATTCATTACGAAACAAATCGTAATCCACATCAAACTGATTTAAAATTTGGGTGGCAATATTTTCCTTGTTTTTGAGGATACTCAGCATTAAGTGTTCTGTTTCTACCAACGGACTCTTTAATGCCTTGGCTTCCAGTACAGTTACACGAATTACTTTTTCTGCCTGCTTAGTCAGCGGAAGGCTATTGATATTGGCAATATTCTTACCAGTTTTATCTTTAACGGCTAGTTCTACTTCTTTTCTCAGTTCATACAAGTCTATATTGAGCTGCTTAAGTACTTTGATGGCAGTATTATCGCCATCTCGGATCAAACCCAACAAGAGATGTTCTGTTCCAATAAAGTCGTTCCCCAAACGCAATGCCTCTTCCCTGCTGAAGGAAATGATCTCTTTTACTTGTGCTGAAAAATTATTGTCCATATGCTTACGATTGCATTTAATACAATTATAACGATTATTTTTGAGTGAAGTTGTGTGCCATTTATGCACAGATTGTTAATGAAATATTATTATGGAACTCAAAATTGATACCAAGGAGAAATTTACTGTTGTAACCCCGATTTTAACAGATTTAACTGTCAATATAGCAGCAGATATTGAGCAAACCTGTCTAAAACAGTTAGATGCTCCCGTCAAAAATGTGGTGCTTCAAATGGAGCATGTTATTCAAATTTCTGAAGATGCAGCAGTTCAATTGGCAGAATTGCAACAGCAGTTTTATGAAAAAAGCGCCTCTTTCGTCATTTGCAATTTGACAAATTCTGTAGAAGAAACATTCGAAAAAATGGAATTACTCGACTTTTTAAACCATACGCCAACAGAAAGTGAAGCTTGGGATATTGTTCAAATGGAAGAAATTGAAAGAGAATTAATGGATAGTGACGATATAGAATTTGAAAATAATCCTGAATAAATAGAATTGTTTCTATTCAATAATTTTTTCAACCCTTGCAAGCTTTCCATTGGCATTTACCCCTTCGAGTATTAATCTGAATTTGGTAGTTACATCATTGTTATAGAAATCAAATTTCACAGATTTGTTTTTCTTATCAGTAAGAATATAAGGATTCCAATATAAGGTAGATCTGGCATCTGTATACTTCGATTGCAGTGTGCTATAATCTGGTTGATAGAATTCTCGATAATTCGAATACCCAGAAACAAGCGTATAACGAAGTCCCTTTATATTATCAGTTTTAATATCGCTCCCCTTCTTAGTATAGATCACTATCGCACCTGAAGCTCCAGAACCAGATGCAGCCATAAAAGGTGGCCGGTATACTTTAATATACGCCACTTCACTCATCGACAACTCCATGATTGCCCCTGCATCTGATGGGATCTCATTAATAAATAAATCAGGTGAACCATCGCGCCAATTGAGTCCGGGCACATTATTACTATTAGCATCACCTGCACCATTGGCGCCCAAAATCGGGATCGACATGGTCATGCCAGGAATCATATCCTGCAAGTAATGAAACACATCTAAAGAACCTTTTGCGCGATCATCGTTCATTACATCAAATGCATATCCATTTTTACTATTGAATAAGCCTGTTGTATATCTTTCATCCAATAAATCAATATTGGATTTCACTTTACTATTTACAGTTACTTCTTTTAAGATAACGGTTGAATCCATTGACTTTCTTGTTCTTGCCACTCCTGTATAAAACAGATTGGTCTGCCGCAATTGCACACTATCCACTACATGAAAATTAGCTACACGCATGGCTCTTGCAAAGGAAGTGATCGGTAAGCTATATTGATAATTAACGGTAGCCAGATCATTTAGTTTTTTATCGCCATTAATTTGATAATACACTTTAGTTGTATCGAAGAAAATGATGCCTCTTTGTCTGAAACTACCGTCTTGTTTGATGGGTACATTAAAATATTGTTTGCTACTATCTTTGGCTTGCATCACCAATGTAATAGAAGGGTTTGCCTTAAAATTCGTTTGCGAATTTGCAACAATAATATTTCCTTTGATCTGCAAATAATCGCTATCCATAGGATAAGTAATGGTGGGTAATTTACCTTTTGCAATCTCATCCCATTTATACCTTCTCCATCCATGGGTCATCATTACCAAATCAAGTTGTTCATTTATTTCATCAGTATCCTTCTCAAAATAATGAGCAGGGTTATAAATATTTCCTTTAAGCTCATCTGATAAAAAGAGCTGTGAAAAAATATTACTTGAATTGTCATTATATAAACCCGCGTCTGTAATTGATATAGAAAGATTGCTCAATACGGTATCGGGCACAATCACTTCAATGGTATTTTTTCCACGCTTAACAAGTCGCTTATTAATCAATTGAACAGCAGGAAAAAATTCATAATCAGGATTTTTTACAAACTGTATTCTTTCTGCAATCGGCAGCCAATTCATATCGAACAAAGTGACTTGTAAAATGCCTGTATTTAAACTGTCTAATGGAATTTCACCTGTAACAATTTTTTTGTTCGATAAATTTGCAGAGGCATTGAAAACTACTTGTTGATTGATAGTTGCAATGATATGAACCGATTTGAAATTATCGGAAATTTCTGAACTCCTTTTAATTACAAAAACAGCCCGATCCTGTTTTAATTTTGTTTCTAAAGCAACGCCGCTTGGTTTTGCTATTGGGATTTTACTGGTATGACTAATGCCATACTCGTCGATCCAATTACAGTAGTATGTTTCTTTAGCATTGGGTTCAATGGAAAATTTTCCCATGCCTTCATGCATGGTAAGAAAGCTATCTACTAATTGATTGCCATTATTAAATATAGCACCTCGAATATTTACTGGTTTGCCAGATTGATTCGTGGCAATAAATCCCACATTTGAATTAATCCCATTAATTAGATCACCCCCTTCTGGAAAAAATTGGATAGAGGCAACAGGTAGTACTGACTTTGCGCTATTGGCCGTATCCGACTGAATTACAGGAATATCTTTGGTATAAACAAATGAAGAATCATAATTCAACATCCATTGTGTATAGGCTTTTAAATGAATTTTAGCACCTTTATAATTAGCTGGTATGTCAAACATGGCTCTTGCAGAAGATTCGAAAATGGGGTGTGTAGTATGACTCAAAAGTTGCCCATTCTGGTCGTACCAATCGACATAGAAATTTCTACTAAAATCGGATGGCCCATTTCCCACCATAATATAAGATTTAAACCAAATAGTTTCACCCTTACTATATATGCTTTTGTCGAAATGTAAATGAAGCTTTTCAGGTTTATAATGATCAAGCCATTCAGGCAAAAAACTACCCAGTTGTTGGGCCTTAGATTCAATTAAAAAAAAGCAGAAAAATAGTATTAGAAAAAAGGAAGTTTTACGCATGTCTAACGATTTAATTGAAGGCCCAAAATCGAAACAAATTTACCGAAAGCAAATTGGTCTAGCCAAGGTTTTGCAAAAAATTAGGGAAGCACTAAAAGTACTTCCCTAATCTAATAGCTCAATATATTAAACTGCTATTGATTTTTATCGAGTGTAAATGCTACATAAGGTAGTCTAGTACCAGTCATTCCAGCATAACCCATTGTGAAAACAGTCATCACTTTCTGACTTTGTAAACCAAGCGCATTTGCATAAGTAGCAGTTGCTGCTGATGTAGCTAATGCACCAGCAGGGCGAACTGTCCAAGTAGAAGTTGCTCCAGTATAACCTGGCTGATATACACCTGTACGAACACTGAATGTGTCAGTAGCAGTCATATAAGGAATAGCCGATTTAATTTTAACACCATTCAAATACAAATCAACTGAAGGTAAATTTGGAATCATATTCACAAATTTGAAACGGCACCAACCAGTATCCAAATCGTTGATGATGTTTTTAACCAAGATAGATTGTGTATTATTCTGACTTGAGCTAACCAACGTGTCTGCAATATGCAAAGTGTATGGGTTATTGTCAGGAATATTGATTTTTGTTGTGTACAAAACAACTGAATCAACAACTGTACCAAACTTAGGGATCACCACTGAAACATTATTATCTCCTTGTTTCACGGCTAAGTATAAAGCAAAATTACTACCATTGGTGTTATAGCCTCCACCTGGGAATGGAGTTCTTGTAGTCAATGAATTACTCACAACACTATCATTAATTTTTAATAATAATGTGTTGTAGTTAATGGTATATGCAAATCCAAGATTGATCTTCAATTGACCCTGAGAGCTAGTAACATCATATGCTCGATAAGCCAGGTTGGTAACACCAGAATCTTTCTGACATGCATAAACTAGCACTACTGCAAAAAAAACCAGAATATATTTTAAATAAGATTTTTTCATTTCTTTCTATTTTAATCGTTGAGTTTATGGTAAGCTAAACCATTGTTCTTTGGTATGATAATCAGAGGCCAATGCACCAATCGCTTGCAATGCAGGGATATTGTACAAGTATTCTGAGTTATACCTAGGGCGACAACGATATACCAATTTGCCATTATTAAATGTTGTTAAAATATTGGATAATGCGAAATCAGCATATACTTGTTTTCCTGTTGAAGGATCTAAATCTAAGTAGTGAAAACGACGAAGATCTGTCCAAGTTTCATTAAAGCCATATCCATAAACCGCAATAAATTTCTGTAGCATAATCTGTGATAATGTTAATGCCGCAGGTGTTGCTGGAATTACTTTTGCATTTGTCAAATAGGCTGTTTTTGAAGCAGGTGTGATCCTTAAAGCCAATGGAACCCTTGTTTCATACGTTGAAGTAAGAAAATCGAACGACAAGTTAACCCCATTTGTATAGGCTGCTAATGCTAAAGCTTTATCACCCTTGCGATATGCAGCTTCTGCTTTTACAAATTGAATTTCAGCCGCAGTAATAATTGGAAAAGGAGCCAGGTTATTAAAGATATAGCGACCAGAATCAACAGTTGAAGATGTACTAGCAAAAGAAGCTCTCCAGAAGTTCAGAGGTTGGTCTGCAGTAGATAATCCAGAAGGACCTTGGCTAGGAACAACACCTTTATATGTTTTATTAGTATTTTCATTAATCAAATAAGGTGTACGTGGATCAGGAACTCCTGTAAATGGAGAAGTAGGTGCAGCTCCGGTTAACAAGTTTGCAATGAATGAAGACTGACGAAGGCTACCAATATTACCACGATAAGGTCCGTAATAATTGTTGGTTCCACTAAAGTTACCACCAACCCATTTTTGTAATGCATTATCTGCATTGGAAGCCAATGACAAATCGCAATATTTAATTACTGAATCGGCATATCCTTTTTGAGCATAGATTGCTTTATTACTTAAGTGTGCAAATGATCTTGCTTTAATAGCATAAACAAATTTTTTCCATTTGTTCACA
>CAIJLK010000245.1 GCA_903821465.1 uncultured Bacteroidota bacterium
AAAGGCAATTTCAATTAATTCACCTACCCCGACTTGATCTAAAGATGCAAATGGATCATTGGCAAATATTTCCGCAGCAATATAGGGCTTAAGAAATTTAGAAGAATCATCGCGTGAGATACCCATCGTAGCCTGAGTTAGGTCATTGGTGCCAAAACTAAAGAACTCGGCATGTTTGGCAATTTCATGTGCTTGCAACGCCGCTCTAGGTAACTCGATCATCGTACCCAGTAAATAATCAACCTGCTTGCCCATCTCATTACTAACCTGATGCGCAACCACTTCAACATATTCTTTTATAATCTTTAGTTCCTGAGCCCCTAAAATCAACGGGATCATGATTTCTAATTGCACTTTACCACCGGTGATAATCCATGCTTCAAAAATCGCTCTTGCCTGCATTTGGTAAATTTCCGGCGAGGTAATACCCAGCCTACATCCTCTATGCCCAAGCATTGGGTTGGTTTCAACCAAAGATTCTAATCTTTCCAAAATTTCTTTAACGCTAATACCACTAAGATTTGAGAACTCAGTTATTTCTTCCTGTTTAATCGGCAAAAATTCATGTAGTGGTGGATCAAGCAATCTAATAGTAACCGGTAAACCTTCCATTATTCTGAAGATCTCAATAAAATCCTCTTTTTGGAATTCGAGCAATTTATTGAGCTCATCTTGTCGTTCCTGAGGATTTACGCTTAAGATCATCTTTCTAACAAACACTAAACGTTCAGGTTTAAAAAACATATGTTCAGTTCTACATAAACCGATACCATCTGCATTAAATGACAATGCATTTTTAGCATCCTGAGGGGTATCAGCATTAGTTCTAACTTTAAGATTTCGATATTGGTCCACCCAATCCATAAATATTTTAAATTCAGTAGATTGCTTTGGGACAGTGGTTTTTACCGTCCCGATATATACGTCGCCAGTACTACCATTTATGGTAATTGTATCACCTTCCTTAATAATATTATCACCCACTTTCATAGTACTGTTCTTTACATCAATGTGTATTTGACCAGCACCTGTAATACAAGGTTTACCCATTCCACGCGCTACCACTGCTGCATGAGATGTCATGCCACCCCTGACAGTTAATATTCCCTGAGCAGCATACATTCCGCCAATATCTTCCGGACTTGTTTCATTGCGAACCAATAGTAATTTTTCAGTTTTTCCTCTGATTTCTGCTTCTTTTGAAGAAAAAACCACCCGACCCGATGCAGCCCCTGGGGATGAAGGCAGACCTCGCGCAAATTTCTCATTATTAGCTTGTGGATCCAATACCGGATGCAATAGCTGATCCAATATATTAGGATCAATACGTAAAATTGCTTCCTCTTTAGTGATCAATCCCTCATTAACCAAATCAACAGCAATCTTAATCGCAGCAGTTGCACTCCTTTTGCCAGATCGCGTTTGCAGCATCCATAACTTACCATCTTCAACTGTAAACTCGATATCCTGCATATCTTTAAAATGTTGCTCTAGTAACTTGCAGGTAGCTATAAGTTTGTTATAAACATCAGGCATTTGTTTAGACATTGCCATTTGACTAGCATGATTATTATCATTGGATAAAACCGGCAATGGTGTGCGAATTCCCGCCACCACATCTTCTCCCTGAGCATTAATCAAATATTCACCAAAAAATGTATTTTCGCCAGTTGATGGATTCCTGGTAAAACACACTCCAGTTGCAGAATTATCATTCAAATTTCCAAATACCATTGCCTGGATATTAATGGCAGTGCCCCACATGCTACCAATATTATTAATTTCTCGATATTTCTGAGCTCTTTCGTTCATCCATGATTTAAATACTGCCTCAATAGATGTCCATAGCTGCTTCATTACATCTTGGGGAAACTCTTTACCATTCTTATTTATACATTTTTTATAATCGATAATTAATGACTTTAGTTGCTCTACGTCAAGCTCGTGGTCAAATTGAATACCAGCAACACGTTTTTTAACATCTAAAAGAAATTCGAATTCACTATGATCAATATGTAGTACTACACTGGCATACATTTGGATCAGCCTTCGATAACTATCATAGGCAAAGCGTGGTGTTGCACGTAAGGCTAGCCCTTCGACCGTCTCGTCGTTTAATCCTACGTTTAAGATAGTATCCATCATCCCCGGCATGGAAACCCGTGCTCCTGAACGTACAGAAAAAAGTAAAGG
>CAIJLK010000246.1 GCA_903821465.1 uncultured Bacteroidota bacterium
AAATATGTGCCCTTTTATGCTTTACGCTTTTTGTTAATTCCTTATTTGCACAAGAGAAAAGTCTGGAGGCTTTAAAGATTAATACTGCTATAAAAATTGATGGAATTTTAGATGAAGCGGCTTGGGGTCAGGCTGCTAGAGCTGATAGTTTTATTGAGAATAGTCCGAATTATGGCGCTACCCCCAAACATCCTACTGTTGTTCGGGTTTTATATAGCGATCAGGCAGTTTATGTTGGAGCCTATTTATACGATGATCCGCAAAAAATACGTAAACAATTAACCTCACGTGATGGAGAACAACGTCAGGATATTGATTATTTCAGTGTGTTTTTTGACACTTATAACGACAATCAAAACGGGTATCAATTTTTAGTTACTTCCAGAAATGTGCAAACTGATGGAAGATTAGTTGCTAATAGGGTATCACAATTTGGATTACCCACAGATTATAGTTGGGATGCGGTTTGGGAAAGTAAGGTAACCATACAAAAAGATGGTTGGGTGGTTGAAATGAAAATTCCCTATTCTGCATTGCGATTTTCTAAAAAAGAGGTACAGGATTGGGGCATCAATTTTCAACGCTATACGAGAAGGTATAATGAAAGTGCTTTCTGGAATAAGGTAGATCCCAATCAAAATGGATTCGTAAATCAATTCGGAAACCTTACTGGCGTTAAGAATATTGTTCCTCCATTGCGTTTATCATTCTTGCCTTATATCACTACTGGCGTTAGAACCACACCCTTTGCAGATGGCACAACAAAAACCACCATCCTTCGTAACGGCGGAATGGATGTGAAATATGGCGTGAATGAAAGCTTTACGTTAGATGCTACTTTGATCCCAGACTTTGGTCAGGTGGTTTCTGATAATGTGGTGCTTAACCTTACTCCTTACGAAGTTCAATTTCAAGAGAACCGTCCTTTTTTTACAGAAGGGATTGAGCTATTCAATAAAGCCGGATTATTTTATTCCCGGCGGGTAGGGGGAACCCCAACAAATTATAGTACGGTAAATACAGATGTTCAAAATAATCCGAATCTAGAAATTGTTTCAAACCCAGGAATCACGCAGTTATATAATGCCACTAAATTTTCAGGAAGAAATAAATCAAAACTTGGAATTGGGATATTCAATGCAGTTGCTGCTCAAATGAATGCAGAAGTATTAGATAAAACTACTGGAAAAGTTACCAAGGTTGAAACAGAACCTTTAACGAATTATAATATCATTGTATTAGATCAGGCATTAGAAGGGCGTTCATCCATTACATTTACTAATACCAATGTAATGCGCAGCGGAGGTGCAAGAAATGCGAATGTGAGTGGACTGGATTTGAATTTATTTGATCGTGAAAACAGATATAATTTTGCCTGGAATGCCCGCTATAGCAGCATTACAGGATTGGATAAATATGATGGATTTGCCAACTATATGAAGTTTGCCAAAATTCGGGGACACTGGCAATACAGCATTTCAAATAATATTGAATCAAAACGGTATGATCCGAACGACTTAGGATTTTTACGAGCACCGAATGAATTTTCTGCTATTGGAAAAATTGGTTATTATGTATTCACCCCGACAAAAAATTTCTTTAGTCAGAATTATACATTTTCTGTTTTGCCTGTTTATTTATTGACGCCATTTAAATTTTCGAGTAATCAATATCAGGCAAATGCGTTTTGGTTTTTCAAAAATTTCTGGGACCTGACCATTAAAGCAACCGTTGTTCCTGATTGGCAAAAAGATTATTTCGAATTGCGTACCGAAGGAAAGGTCATGAAACGCCAACCATATTGGTTCACAGGATTTAGTGGGAGTACTGATAGTAGAAAGAGTTTTTTTGTTAGATATGGAATAGGCTATGCTGTTGCACCTCATTTTCCTAATGATTCTTATCATAATTTCTTATTCGGACCAAGGTATCGTTTCAATCAACATTTTAGTCTCGACTGGGAGTTAACCAAGGAGCAGGATAGAGGTCAATATGGTTTTGCATTCAATGATCCTAGTGGGGATCCAGTTGCTGGCCGACGTAGGTACACGAGTTTTTCAAACATATTGAGTGGCATTTATAATTTTACTCCAAAAATGAATCTTACAATGCGTGCCAGACATTATTGGAGTCAGGTTTTGTATAGCAATTTCTTTACCACTGATACGAATGGCGAATATATTCCACATGCATTTGTTGCCGGTCAGGACCAGAACTTCAATGCATTTAATCTCGATATGTTTTATACCTGGGATTTCAAATATGGTAGTAAGTTAATAGTAGGATGGAAGAATGCATTGGGTGGTGATTTCCCGATCAATGGTCAGCTATATAATAGATACACCCAAAATTTATCGCAGACATTTCAACAACCACATGGTAATGAATTTAATGTCCGCCTGATTTATTATATCGATTATCTAGCATTGCAGAAGAAACAACATTCTTAAATTCCAATTTCAATGAGGCTTTGTTCTACGATTGCAAAGATCCTGTTGTCTTTTTTCTTTTTTACTTTGGCCATTCCGCTAAACTTACTAAATGCTGGAAGGATCGCTGAATTTTCTGTAAAATAAAAACAGGGAAAACTTAGGCTTTGTTTGCCCATTCCTGATATAGTAACTGCTGGGTGTAAGTGCCCTGAGAAATAAAAACGCTTATTGTTCTCAGACATTTCTGTAGGGTCGTGAACAAAGTTGAAATCTCCTAAAGTATATTTTCCGAAAATCAATTCGATCTTATTTTTTTCATACCAGTTATCGGCTAAAACATCGTGATTGCCTTTCACTAATATGAGTTCCATTTCGGCAAAGTCGGACCGGATCTTTGAAAATAAGTTGAGCTCTAAATTGTCTGCACTGTGAAATAGATCTCCAACAGCAATGAGCTTTTTAGGTTTAAATAAACTAATTAGGTTTACCATTCTTTGCAGGTCTTCTTTGTACACTGCATGCGGAACACCAATGCCGTTTTTTCTAAAATGACCAGTTTTGCCAAAATGCAAATCGGCAACGATCAAGGCCTTTTCATTTTCCCAATAAATACCCCTTTCAGAGGTTAGCCAGAACATTTGTTCGCGAATGGGGAATGGAGTTGGTGCTGTCATTTTTATAATCGATCTTCTATCTGCAAATATGCATCAGTTCTTCTCTAGTTGTTGCTGCATTTTTCTAACACGGTCCTCCATCTTTTCAGAAGATAAGCTATTGCGGTTTAGTCCGTCTACCGTAATCGGAAAAGCCAATGGGGTTAATTGTTTTGGAAAGCGTAATAGTATGTCACTTTTCGATATTCTATCCAATGCGGTTCTTAATCTTTCCTCTTCCATTTGTTGTTCCATTAATTCACGATAGGCCTGCCTCAATAAAATATTATTCGGTTCATATTCTTCAAACACTTTAAACAATAATGCGGCAGATGATTGTAAGTGTCTTGCTTTTTTATGTTCTCCCGGAAAGCCTTGAAATATCAATCCCCCGATCACCGCAATATCTCTGAATTTACGCTTGGCCATTTCAGCGCTATTGATACTTTTTTGGATATCCATTATTAAGTTATCAGTGGTAAATAATTCCTGTACATTGCTATCATCTACCGGAATGGGTTGATCGCTCAATAATTCAAAACCATAATCGTTCATGGCAATCGAAAAACTAATGGGCATCAACTGACCAATCCGATAAGCAAGGATGGCACTCATCGCTTCATGTACTTGCCTCCCTTCAAATGGATATACTAATAAGTGATATCCATCTTTGGTTTCGATCTGTTCAATCAAAAGCTGATGATCTCTCGGGATGGCTGATAATTTTTGTTGCACTTCAAATAAGTTGTGCAGGCTTTTTATTTCAATCTCCCGCTCATCTACCAATGCTTTATTAAAAGTCTGACGAAGCATTTTTCCCAGATTGGCTGTAAGGCTCATGCGGCCTCCATTCCAGGAAGGGACAATCGATTTTTTTGAAGATGATTTTCGAACCAGTACATCCATGTCTTTGATCATTACAAGCTCGAGATTTTTTCCGGCAAGGGTGAATGTGTCGCCCGGTTCGAGGCGACTAATAAAATATTCTTCGATCACTCCTACATAACCTCCCCCTAGGAATTTTACTTTGAGCATGGCGTCGCTTACGATAGTTCCGATATGCATGCGATGGCGCATGGCAATTTGTCGACTCGTTATTTTATAGAGCCCATCTTCCACAATTACTTTATGGTATTCATCATATTGATTCAGCGCAATGCCTCCTTGTGTGATATTCAACAAAGTTTCCTGCCATTCTTCTCGGGTAATTTCGGCAAAACAAAAAGTGGATCTCACTTCGTGAAATGTTTTTTCCGGATCAAACCCTTCTCCAATGGCAAGCGTACATAAATATTGAATAAGCACATCAAAACAAAGCAGCATAGGAATTTTACCCTCTACCATTTCTTCCTTGATGGCTTGTTTCAGTGCAGCAGCTTCAACTAATTCTAATGCATTGGTAGGAAGAAAAAATAGTTTACTTATTTCTCCGGGTGCATGCCCACTTCTTCCCGCCCTTTGTAAAAACCGGGCTACACCCTTTGGTGAACCCACTTGTATCACCGTATCGACAGGCCTAAAATCAACACCCAGATCGAGACTGGCTGTACAAACAACTGCTTTGAGTTTTTGGGTGTGCAGTGCATCTTCTACCCAAAGTCTTAATTCCTGTTCAATACTCCCATGGTGCAAAGCAATGGCACCTGCTAATTGTGGGGCTGCGGTTAAGAGGCTTTGATACCAGGTCTCACTCATACCACGGGTATTGATAAAAATTAAAGTGGTATTACTCTGCTCAATAATGGGAACTAATCGGTGTACCATTTTAATACCTAAGTGTCCGGCCCAGGGATAATTATCTATTTCTTCTGGAATGATCGATTCAATCTCGATGCGTTTATCCATTTTAGCACGAATGATGGAACCTTTTATTTTCAGCGGATTTAAAAGCACTTCATTCGCTTCTTCCAAATTGCCAATGGTAGCAGAGATGCCCCAGATCGACAATTTGTTTTTTGCCATGCCTACGAGTCGGCTAATTGCTAACTCAGCCTGTACACCCCTTTTGCTGCCCATTAATTCATGCCATTCATCTACTGCAATGAATTTTAATTTTTCAAAATAAGTGGAACAGTTTTTTTGTGCTAATAATAGGTGAAGGCTCTCGGGTGTAATGATGAGAATTTCTGGAAAATTGTTTTTTTGTTTCTGTCGCTCTGCAGAGCTAGTATCTCCATTTCTGATTCCCAGTTTCCAAGGAATTTTTAGTTCTTCTAAAACCGTTTCCATGGCACGGCCAATATCTTTTGATAGTGCACGAAGTGGAGTGATCCAAATTAGTTGTAGAGAGTTGTTTTTTTTATGTTGCCATTCAACAGGATTTTGATTGATATACTGAATCAGTACACCCAGAAAAACAGAGAATGTTTTTCCGCAACCAGTAGGAGCATTGACAAGTCCGCTTTCTGCTTCCAATATTTTCTCCCAGCAGGCTTCCTGAAAGTCAAATGGATGAAAGTTTTTGGCTTTCATCCATTCTTGAATGATTTGGTATCCCTTTGTTTTTTGCAGCATGAAATTTTCTATTCTGCAATTTTATCGATCCATTTAACTAACAAATTTTCAAGCTTAACAGTTAAACGCTCTGCAGTGCGACCAACTGTATTATTAAACTCAGGAATCTTGAATAACCAATAAATAAAACTAGATCTTCCATCCACTTTTGTTTTATGCAGAATACTGGTTCTTACAATGCTGCCAAAATCTGATTTGAAGAATTCCCAATTATGGTTCAATTGCTGCTTTACTTGCAACTCTTTATTTTCTAATTCTCCAATATATTGGTTCAGACTTTGAAGTCCTTTGATTTTATTCTTCTTCATTTTCCCGAGTTTGCTCCCTTATAATAATGCGAATGATGGGATTGATGAATAATTGTTTTCTAGCAAGAATGAAAATGATGGTAATTAGTAATAGAATTACTGAAGTAGCTCCGAAGCCCGCTATATTGCTATTGAAAACGCTCGATAACCAAAAGCTAAGCGTCATGCCTGCAAAAAACAGAATGAGTAATCCTAAGAATACAAGGATCAATATCCAAATAAGAACGCCTCCAATGGTAGAACTTTTTCTGATGAATTTAAGGTTGAAGATCTCGATCTTTAACTCAACATATTCTTGTAAGGCTCTTTTGTTAGATTCTAGAAATTGCCAGATATCAGGTGTGTTTTCCATATACTCAGCTTATTGCATAAAGTTACAACAATCAGAAAGGAAAGCCTATTAATTAGATTGATTTAACATTAAAAGACTTGCTTGATCTGGCCGTCGACTTTCTTGATGAAATACAATTTTCTGTTCTCTTGATAATCGGGCTGCCAATTTTCTTTTTTAAATTTAACGGGCTGAATATCAAAATCATTGAAGACTTTAAATGATTTGTCAGACAGATTATGTATCAAATTCTCCCTGTGTTTAAAGGCCAATTTGGTAAAATGATACATCGACTCATAGCCTTTAAATACTTGATCACTAGGTCGGGATAAAAATTTATTTCGATACTTGTTGGTGATGGAAACTGCGAGTTTGTCGGTTCTTGAAAAGTTATAGGGACTAGAATAGATCACTTCAACACCCTTTAATTCGGGTCGGGTTAAGTCCTTCAACCCATCCCATGTGGGCATCCCAATTACTTGCACATGATAATCCCTATTTGCACTAATTGTTTTGATCAGAGCAACCGAAAAGTTTTCGTTAAGGGTTCCGCAGATGATTGTGTTTTGGCGGTTACTATCAAGGCTGGTTAGTAAATCGGCGGTATTAAAACTATCCACCAATTCAATTGTTTTCATGCGCAAGGGTAGTGCCGGTGTTTTTTTATTATTCTCTGAAAAATAAGATTGAATCATATCTTCCATCGATCCTTTTCGTTTTACCCATACAATATTATTGGTTGCATTAGTTCTTTGTAAGTATTTGTATATCGCATTTGCATGCGTTTTCAAGGTTGGGTTAATTAAAACGAAATAGGGATTTTCTATTATGCCACCATCGTTCGGATAGGTTTCAGAGATCAATGGGATCTTATTGGCCAATGCAAAATCGGCCAAAGGTTTTATTTCATTGCGGGTATTAAAAAACGCAATGATTAACGAAAGGCCCGCCAGTTCAGGTTTCTCGAGAATATATTGTAATGGTTCGTTTGCGTTTTTGGTATCATAGAAAAAAACTTCCGCATGAACACCCTCTGCATTCAGCGAATCAATAGCCATCATCACACCATTATAAAAATCAAGACCCGGTAATATATTCTTTGAAATAGTATTGCCGAGTTTATAATTATTATCGCTAAATGCCGAATCAATATAGATTGGTGCAAATACGCCTACTTTCACGGTTAGCTGATTCTGGGCCTTCACTTTTTGAGAGAAGCTAAGTCCAGCAAATGCAAGAATTAAAAAAAGTAGACGCATTTTTTTTAAATTAAATTTTTATTCCCATTCGATGGTAGCAGGTGGCTTACTACTAATATCATAAACCACTCTGTTAATTCCACGAACATTATTAATAATCTCATTTGAAATATCCGCCAAAAACTCATAGGGTAAATGCGCCCAATCGGCCGTCATTCCATCAACAGAAGTTACTGCTCTTAGTGCAACCGTAAATTCATAAGTTCTTTCATCGCCCATTACACCTACACTTTTTACTGGTAACAAAATCGTGCCAGCTTGCCAAACAGCGTTATATAAATTAGCTTTTTTCAATCCATTTATATAAATATCATCGGCTGCCTGTAGTAGTGCTACTTTCTCTTCGGTAATATCTCCGAGGATTCGAATAGCCAAACCCGGACCAGGAAAAGGATGTCGGTTGATCATTTCGCTTGGGATACCCAATTCTAAACCCACACGCCTTACTTCATCTTTAAACAATGATCTTAAAGGCTCTACCAATTCCAATTTCATGCTTTCGGGTAAACCACCCACGTTATGGTGTGATTTAATAGTTTGAGAGGGACCGTGTACACTCACACTTTCAATTACATCGGGATAGATGGTTCCTTGCCCGAGCATCTCAATACCTGTTAGCAGTTTTGCTTCCTGATCAAATATGTCGATAAAGCCTTTACCAATGATTTTCCGCTTTTCTTCGGGATCAGATTTTCCGGCAAGTGCTGTGTAAAAATGATTCTTTGCGTCAACACCTTTTACATTTAATCCGAGGGTTTTGTACATGTCTAATACTTGCTCAAATTCACCCTTACGTAAAACGCCATTGTCTACAAATATGCCAAATAGGTTTGACCCAATGGCTCTGGTGATCAGCGTTGCAGCAACAGTGCTATCTACTCCGCCACTCAATGCCATGATCACTTTGCGATTGCCAATTTTTTCTTTCAAGGCAGCAACCGTTTCGGTGATAAAATGGGAGGCTGTCCACTCTGCATCGCAGCCACAAATATTCACCAAGAAATTTTTGACAATCGTTTTTCCTTCTGTTGAATGATATACTTCGGGATGAAATTGTAAACCGTATAAGGGTTGCGAATCAGTAGTCGTTTTTTTGAAAGCCGCGATCGGAATACTTTCGGTAGTTGCTAATACTTCAAATCCTTCTGGAAGTGCCACAATCGAATCACTATGGCTCATCCAAACTTGAGAATTATCTGAAATGCCATTTAATAAAGTATCGGGTTTAATGATCTGCATTTTAGCCCTACCATATTCGCGTTTGTTTGACTTATCAACCCTTCCCCCAAATTCTTTTGCAGTAAGCTGCGCTCCATAACAAACACCAAGAACAGGTAAATGCCTAACAAATTCAGGGATGTCAACAGTAGGCGCATTTGCCTCATTTACGCTAAAAGGGGAACCACTTAGAATAATTCCCTTTAACCCCGGTTCAAATTCAAATGATTTATGGAAAGGGATGATTTCGCAGTACACATTGGCTTCTCTTACAGCCCTAGCAATTAGTTGGGTATACTGACTGCCAAAATCAAGTATAAGTATCTTTTCTGTCATGCTACAAAGGTAATTGAAATTTCTATGGTGTTGTAACAGGATAAGTGGTTCGATTATTTTAACGGCGGATTGCTCCCTCCAAGTGATTTGTTTAACTTTCCTTTACAAACCAAAGTCAATAATCAATACATGAAACAGCTAATCATAATTCTAGCCGCTATAGTACTTTTTACTTCATGCAGATACAGACATGTGCAGGGAAATGGCGTAATGAAAACAGAAACAAGAGAAGCCCGCAAGGCCAATCGTATTAAAATGGCTGGCAATTTTGATGTGGAAATAACCCAGGGGCCAGTTGTGAGTATTCAAATTGAGGGCGACGAAAACCTTTTGCCTTATTTTATTGTGAAAGATATGGGCGGCTATTTAGTGATAAAGTCCAGAGACTATTTTAGCTATTCCTCAACTGATGGGATTAAAGTTTTTATAACCACCCCAAATTTGGAAGAAGTTATTTTAGCCGGAAGTGGCAATATTAATGGAAAGTCCAAATTCACCGGCTCAGATAAATTAGTGTTGAAAATCGCTGGTTCAGGGGATATCAAAATGGAAGTGAATGCACCAAGTGTCTTGTCTGAAATTGCGGGAGCCGGATCAATCACGCTTAGTGGCGAAACCAAAGATGAGACCATTAAAATTGCAGGGGTAGGAGATTATCTTGCTGCCGATTTAAAAGCCGAAAATGCCAAAGTGCAAATTGCTGGAAGTGGTAATGTAAAAGTTTTTGCATCAGCTCAATTAGATATAAATATTGCTGGTTCCGGATCGGTATATTATAAAGGGAGTCCAACTGTAAAACAGAAAGTAGCTGGTTCAGGCGATGTGAAGAAAGTGGAATAAGAAGATAAAAGATAAAAGATAAAAGTGAAAAGATAAAAGTGAAAAGTGAAAAGTGAAAAGTGAAAAATGGACGGTGAAAGGGCTTTGCCCACTCTTCACTCTTCACTCTTCACTTCTTAATTCACTCTATATATTGGGTATCGTAAATGCGCTGGTTCATAATAAGGTGAACTCTTATACACAAAATCTAATTGTGCATTTGCCGATGCGGCAAATTTTGGATCTACTTTTTTCTTTTCCTCTAACTGCTGTTGCAAGGCAGGTTGTGATGCAAGAAAACTGGCTGCTACATCTTCCCAACGATAATTGCTATAGCCTTCTTTCTGTTGCAAAATAGCATCAAAAAAATTCCAACTAAAATAACTATCATCACCTATTGGTTCAAGGGTTTCTACTAAGAATCTATCAGCAGGCTGACCGGTTTGAATGATATAATCTCCCTTTCGAAATGCAATAGTTTGTTGCTGGATGCTGATTTTTGTATCAGTATGTCGGTAGTGTTTTTCGAACAACCTTGTGCTTGTTTTATAATCATCAATATGGTAAACTTCAACAGCGATACTTGTATCTTTTTCAAGACGTTTCATTTGAACCGAATTAGCTTCCAATAAATCAATAATCTTATACCAACCTTGCGGAATGAGATAGGCCTTGGGCTTATGCACGATCTTATCGGCGATGGCATAATTATAAAATTTCACTTTTTTAGTAAAGGGCTTTGTTCTATCGTAATACATACGGTCCACCCCAGTCACACCACTTGGTTTCTTTCCAGTTTCATATCCCATAAAATTGATGAGATCATAGCGCGAAGTATCTACTTTAAAACTTACACCAAAATCAATTTGATTCTTTACGGCATTGATCGAGGAGAGTCTTGCTTGCTTAATTGCAGTTGCCTGTGAAGAAGCTTGTTCGATCAGTGTTTGCATGAATTCATAAGTCTGTTTCACACGCTGATCAAAAGGCTTGAGCATATGTGTTTCTGTTAAAAACGAAAGGGTTTGAAATACAGCTGCATAGCCACTACTATATCTTGGTGGATCATAAAAATAGCTCCATCCTTTTTCAGGATTGCCCTCTTCAAAACTTACATAGGGCGTCATAGTCATGCCCTTTTGATCCATTCCTTTAAATAGAGAAGGCTCAAATGTTTCATGAAGATACTTGCCAATATCGCCTCCCAATTTATTATGCTGTGTAGTTAATAATGTCATAGTGTACTGATAATCTGCCCCATCACTCACATGGTTATCTAAAAATATATCCGGATTTAACCAATGAAATATTTTGGCAAAACTTACCGCTTCTTTGGTATCTGATTTAATAAAATCGCGATTCAAATCAAGGTTCTGTGAATTGCCTCTAAAGCCATAAGCAAGTGGTCCATCCTGATTCACCCTTGAAAAACTATTACGATTTAATGCTCCCCCAATATTATAAACAGGCATCACTGCAAGCACTACATTGGAGGGGGCTTTGATTTTGCCACTTGCCAGATCGCGCAGCAAAAGCATGCTGGCATCGATTCCATCAGGTTCACCCGGGTGGATGCCGTTAATGACAAAAATGACCAGTTTGTTTTTCCAGGTAGCCACATTGAACTGTTGATCAGCACTAAATAAAACGATATGCAGGGGTATTCCTGCATCCGTTGGCCCCATGGTTTTTATTTGTACAGTTTTATATTTTGCAGCTAATTGCTCATAATAGGCCATGCATTGCGCATGTGTAGCAGATTCTTTGCCCTGGGATTGTTCAAAAACAGTGACAGGGGTTTGGCTCATTACTAAATTTACTAGGAATAGAAAGTTGAAAACCAGTATTTTTTTCATTACTTTAGGTTGAAATATTATTCAAAGTAATGGAAATCGGTAATAGAATCTTATTAATTGAGGATGAACCTAAACTTGGTAAAGTAATTGTTGAGGAGTTAAGGGGGCAGGGGTATCAAGTTGACTTGGCTGCAGATGGTTTGATTGCTGAATCTTTTTTCAAGCAAACTAGTTATTCTTTGGTTTTATTGGATATTAATATTCCCTTTAAATCAGGCTTTGAATTGTGCAAGGATTTTAGAGCGATCAAAAAAAGTATCCCCATCATTATGCTAAGTGCCTTGGGAGAAATCAATGATAAAGTGGAAGCTTTCAAATTGGGAGCGGACGATTATATTGTTAAACCTTTTCACTTTGATGAACTTTTCGCTAGACTAAAAGTTTTTTTAAAGCGGGCCGATTTAAAAGATGAGGATGTAAAGATTGTGGTAGATGATCTGGAGATTGATTTTAGAAATAAAACCGCAGTGCGTGCTGGTGTTACTGTAAACTTGACTGCTAAAGAATTTACCTTATTGGTCTTGCTTGCAAGAAACAGAGGAAAAGTTATTTCAAAGCAGGAAATTTTAGAAAAGGTTTGGGATCTAAGTTTTGATACTGGTACCAATACAATTGAAGTGTATATTAGTTTTCTGCGCAATAAATTGGATAAACCATTTGAAACAAAATTGATTCATACAAAGCCTGGATTTGGATATTATATAAAATAAGGCAGTTACAATGAGTATCAAGTTACGGTTCGCATTTATTTTCAGTGCTTTTGTAGCTATTGTTTTAGCCGTTTCTTCTATTTCTATTTTTATTCTCTATAGTAATTTTCGGGAAACTGAATTTTATAGTCGTGTAAAATCTGAAGGGCTTATTTTTCATGATTATGTATATCGGTTCAAAGATCCAAAGCAGGCCACAATGCCAAAAATGCTTTCCGGAGTATATACCAATACCGTATTTGATGAAAAGTTAGTAGTACTTGACTCTTTAGGTAATATTTTAAATAAATTACCAGAATCCTTACAGCCACATTATGACCAGTTGCTTCTCAAAGAAATAAAGAAGAAAAGAGAATTGAAATATGAGATTGATAAGTATCAAACCGTAGCCGTCTATAATAACCAAACAAAATTTTTTACAATTGCTTCAGGGTATGATTTATCTGGCTATAGAAAATTAAAGAACTTAGAGATCATTCTTTTTTTGGTTTTCTTGTTCGGGATGGGACTCACTGCGTTGTTTTCTTACTTCTTTGTACAACAAGGATTCAAACCCTTGCTCACTTTAAATAGACAGATTAAGCAAACAACTGTTTTGAATTTAAAAGATCGACTAATTGTAACTGATAACTTTCCAGAAATTAACCAGATCGCTGTCAGTTATAATGCTATGATGGAAAGATTGAGTAAGGCTTTTGATTTTCAGAAAAGCTTTGTGCAACACGCTTCTCATGAATTGCGTACCCCACTTGCTATCATGCTTTCGCAAACAGAATCTGCGATTAATAAAAAAATGACCGAATCTGATATGCAAAACCTGTTGATTTCTCTTAAGGAAGATCAACAGGGCATGATCGATCTAACAAATTCCTTACTACTGCTATCACAATACGAACAATTAGGTTATCAGAAAGACTGGCCTAAAATCAGGGTGGATGAAGCAGTAGTGGAGGCTTCAAGTCAAGTAATGCGCATGTTTCCCAATGCGAAGATTCATATTGGATTCAAAGAAATTCCAGAATCGGATGAATCATTTTTTGTAATTGGCAATGAATCTTTAATGATAGCAGTTTTTATTAACCTGATAAAAAATGCCTATCTCTATGCGTCTGACAAAAGGGTAGATGTAATGATGGATACAACGAATGGAAATGTGGCAGTTCAGGTGATGAATAACGGTCCGGTTTTATCTGAGGAAGAAGCTGCAAAAGTGATGCAACCTTTTTATAGGGGCAAAAATGCTTTAAATGCAAATACGAAGGGATTCGGACTCGGACTATCTATCGTTAACCGGATTCTGTTCGCCCACCATGGAATGGTGTCTTATGATGCGCCATCCCCTCAAACCAACCGATTTACAGTTACCTTACCTCAGGCCTTAGGGTAGGGGCACAAAAAAGCCAACCGTTTTCAGGTTGGCTTGCTTAATCAGTTATGTAAACTACTTAATTGGAATTAAGCAGCAGTAACATTTGCTTTCTTAGCAAGTTTGCTCTTTAAGTTAGCTGCTTTGTTCTTGTGGATAATGCCACGTTTTGCTAACTTGTCGATTTGTGAAATAACATCAGGTAACTGCTCGCCAAATACTTTTATATCAGTATTTGCTTTTAAATCACGAATTGCGTTACGGGTAGTTTTACCATAATAACGATTAATATCGCGACGCTTTGCAGCTTGTCTAACATCTTTCTTTGTAGCTGAATGGTTTGCCATGTTCTAATTTTTTCAGGACGGCAAAGGTAGGGGCTGGAATCGAAATTCAGAAATTTAAAAGAGAAAAATTAAGGATTATCCTCTTTTTTCTTGAATTCAATCCGAAAATAGCCAATTGTAATCGGCAAACTTTGAAAATTATTCTGTTACCAAACCACGATATTTGCCAACTATTCCACAAAAAAGCTGTTTTACATTCCCATGAAAGACTTTTCGTTCATCACCAACTCCCACCCGGCGTATATCGAAAGCTTATACCAAGATTTTATAAAAGATCCCCTTTCGGTAGATCCCGACATTCAGAAATTTTTCGAAGGATTCGATTTTGCGATCAGTAGCGGTTCTGCACAAAGCAATGCTAGTCAGCCTGTTATATCTGATTGGATGCAAGAAGTTAAAGTCTATCGACTCATTTTAGGCTATCGTAATAAAGGGCATTTGCTAGCTAAAACTAACCCTATCCGCAGTAGAAAAGATCGCGGGGCCAACCTTGATCTTAACTTTTTCGGCCTATCTGAATCCGATTTGAATACGGTTTATCAGGTGGGGAGTTTAGTCGGATTAGGCGCTACAACACTAAAAAATATCTTGGCTCATTTGCAGAAATGCTATGCTAGCCATCTTGGAATTGAGTTTAAATATATTAGCGACCAGAAGAAAATCGATTGGTTAACGCTGGAAATTGAACAGAATTTTGCCAATCCGCTTAGTTTAACAAAGCAAAAACGCATCCTTGAAAAATTAAACCAAGGAGTCATGTTCGAAAAGTTTCTGCATACCAAATACATTGGTCAGAAGCGATTTTCTTTGGAAGGTGGTGAAACTACCATTGCAGCTTTAGATGCCATTATTAGTACTGCCGCCAATAATCAGGTGCAGGAAGTGGTAATTGGAATGGCGCATCGTGGCCGTTTAAATATTTTGGCCAATATCATGGGGAAAACCTATGAACAGATCTTCAGTGAGTTTGAAGGAACTGCCACGATTGACCAAACCATGGGTAGTGGCGACGTTAAATACCATATGGGCTATGGTAGTGATGTGGAGACCTTTGAAGGCAAGCCGATCCACTTAAAATTGATGCCAAACCCATCGCATTTAGAAGCGGTTGATCCAGTGGTGATTGGTTTTGCTCGTGCTAAGGCAGATGTACTATATCAAAGTGATTTCGATAAAATATTACCCATCTTAATTCATGGTGATGCATCTGTAGCGGGACAAGGTATCGTCTATGAAGTTTTACAGATGAGTAACCTTCGTGGTTATTATATTGGAGGAACCATCCATTTTGTGATCAATAATCAGATTGGGTTTACTACCGATTTTGATGATGCAAGAAGTGCAGATTATAGCACTTCTGTTGCTGCAATGGTTCAAGCACCCGTATTACACGTGAATGGAGATGATGCAGAAGCAGTAGTAAAATGCGCTGAGATCGCAACCAGGTATCGTCAGGAATTTAATAGCGATATTTTTATTGATATGGTTTGTTATAGAAAGCATGGCCATAACGAAGGGGATGATCCTAAATACACGCAGCCGCAATTATATGCACTGATCGATAAACACCAGAATCCTAGAGAGATCTATACGCAGCATTTATTAGATAATGGTGAATCTGATGCCAAAGAATTGGCAAAAGAAATGGAGAAAAAATTCTGGGCCGATTTGCAGGAAAGATTAGATGAGATCAAACAACATCCACTGCCCTATAAATACCAACCACCCGAACTTGTTTGGAAAAGTTTACGCAAAGCAACAGAAGTTGATTTTGACCAATCACCTGTCACTGCAATCAATGAATTGGAATTAAGAAGCATGTTTCAAAAACTCATGCAATGGCCCGATACATTTAAGCCTTTGAAAAAGGTGGAGAAATTATTGCAGGAGAAAATTAAACTCCTAGAGAATGAAAATAAAATTGATTGGGCAACAGGAGAATTATTAGCCTATTCTTCTTTATTGCTGCAACATAATTTGGTGAGGATGAGCGGACAAGATGTGCAACGTGGCACATTCTCACACAGACATGCTGTACTCCGCGATGAACAAACCAATAAAGGATACAATCGCTTAAACCATTTCCAAGATAATCAAGAAAAATTCAGGATCTATAATTCCTTGTTGAGCGAATACGGAGTCTTAGGTTTTGAATATGGTTATGCCATGGCAAACCCTGCAGCACTAGTAATTTGGGAAGCACAGTTCGGCGATTTCTCTAATGGGGCACAAACCATGATCGATCAGTTTATTGCTGCAGGTGAACAAAAATGGCAGCGTATGAATGGGATCGTATTGCTATTGCCACATGGTTATGAAGGCCAGGGTCCGGAACATAGTAGTGCAAGGATGGAACGCTTTTTACAAATGTGTGCTGAATTGAATTTAGTCATTACAAATATCACCACATCTGCAAATTTATTCCACGCGTTGAGACGGCAGTTAACCTGGCAATTTAGAAAGCCATTGATTAATTTTTCGCCAAAAGCGAATCTTCGTTACCCCGGCAGTTATAGTAAAGTAGCAGAATTTACGAATGGTGGATTTAAAGAATTGATTGATGATCCTTTTGTTACTGATGCATCTCAAGTGAAGAAAGTTTTGTTTTGCTCGGGTAAAATATATTTCGAACTGGCCGAAAAACAACTAAAAGAAAATAGAAATGATCTAGCCATTATTCGCTTAGAACAAATCTATCCTTTGCCTCATAAACAATTAGATGCGCTCTATCATAAATACAATAAGGCAACATGGTTTTGGGTACAGGAAGAACCATTGAATATGGGTGCGGCTTCATTCTTACAAATGAATTTGAAAACGATCAATTATGGCGTCATTAGTAGAAATGCTAGTGCATCAACGGCTACAGGTTATGCAAAAGTGCATGCGAAGGAACAGGCTGAAATAATTGATCTGGCATTTAATATCTAACAATATTTATAACTATTTAGAAATATCAACGCTTTATGATTGAAATTAAAGTTCCCACAGTTGGTGAATCTATCACGGAAGTCACTTTACTAAAATGGACCAAACAAGAAGGCGACTATGTTGAACGTGATGAAGTGATTGCAGAATTAGAAAGTGAAAAAGCAACTTTTGAAGTCAATGCAGAGAAGGCAGGAATATTGCACCGACTTGCTGCAGAAGGCGATACCATTTTAATTGGTTCGATCCTCGCAAAGATCGATGAAACTGCTGCAAAGCCAGAAGGCGTTACTGTGGTTGCAGTTGAAAGTAAAATAGAAACTGCAAAGCCGATAGCAACCAATCAAGCAACTGTTACATCAGTGCCGAACGATATTAAAGCAAGTCCAGTTGCTTCTGCTATCATTGCTGATAAAAAAGTAGATCTTGCAAGCATTACTGCTTCTGGGTTTGGTGGAAAGATCATGAAAAATGATGTATTAGAGGCACTGAATCATCCTGGTAAAAAAGCGTTTGCAGGAAACGAAATCTTTAGTAGAAATACACGTCAAGAGAAGATGAGTAATCTGCGTAAGACTATTAGTCGCCGGTTAGTTGAATCCAAAAACACTACTGCCATGCTCACCACTTTTAATGAAGTGGATATGACGCGCATCATGGATATCAGAAAACAATTCAAGGATAAGTTCAAAGAACAACATGGTGTAAATCTTGGGTTCATGAGTTTCTTTACAAAAGCCTGTGCCATTGCTTTGGGTGAATGGCCTACTGTGAATGCTTATATCGATGGGGATCAAATTTTGTATCATGATTATGCAGATATTAGCATAGCAGTAAGTACCCCAAGAGGATTAACAGTACCTGTGATCCGAAATGTGGAAAGCCTTTCAATGGCTGAAGTAGAGAAGGCCGTGATTGTGTTGGCCGGAAAAGCACGTGACAGTAAGCTTACAGCAGATGACTTACAAGGTGGTACTTTTACCATTACCAATGGTGGTGTTTTTGGCAGTTTAATGAGTACCCCAATCATCAATATTCCGCAAAGTGCTATTTTAGGCATGCATAAAATTCAGGAGCGGCCAATGGCAGTAAACGGTCAAGTTGTGGTGCGCCCAATGATGTATCTGGCATTGAGTTATGACCATCGAATTATTGATGGAAGAGAAAGTGTGAGTTTCTTGGTACGCGTTAAAGAATTATTAGAAAACCCTGAGTTGTTATTAATTGGAAAAGATCCGGTTAAGACTTTACTCGAATTATAAAATTGCACAAACCAATTATGAAATACGCTAACCAATATTTGCTTTCAGCTAAACAAATCATAGATAGTTACGATGGCAGTATGCCTTTGTCAGCCTATTTGAAAAAGCATTTTTCTGAGAACAAAAAATTTGGTTCGAAAGACCGGAAAAATATTGCGCATCTCTGTTACGCTTATTATAGAATTGGTAAAGCAGCGATGCAGTTACCGATTGAAACAAGGTGCAGGATTGCTTTATTTCTGGTTAATAATGTTGATGATGGTTGGGAAGTGTTGTTTGATGAAAACTGGATTAACAATTGGTCGAAACACCTGGATGATAAATTAGCATTTATTACAACTCAATTTCCCACTTTTAAAATAGCAGATATATTTCCTCGTACGAATTGTTTGAGTGATCAAATTCAAACCAATGAATTTGCCATTTCTCACTTAATTCAACCTGATGTTTTTTTAAGAATTCGACCGGGTAAATTCGACGCTGTTAGAAAACAAATTAAAACAGCAGATATCCCTTTCACAAAAATATCAGACACCTGTTTTGCCTTACCAAATTCTGTAAAGATTGATGCTGCTGTTACCATCGATAGGGATGTGGTTGTTCAAGATAAAAGCTCTCAAAGAATTGTGGAACTATTCGCCAAAATGGAAACCGATAAAACCAAAGCCCTCCAGTTGTGGGATTGCTGCGCGGCAAGTGGTGGTAAAACAATTTTGGCAAGAGACTATTTTGGCGTCATGGATATGACAGTTTCAGATATCAGAGCAAGTATTTTACATAATTTAGCCTCTCGATTTGAGCGTGCAGGTATTAAATATTTTCAATCAATAACTACCGATCTTTCAAAGCCAAATCCGAAAATGCCAGCTGGTAAGTTCGACTTAATTATGGTCGATGTTCCTTGCAGCGGAAGTGGTACCTGGGGTAGAACTCCAGAGCAATTAGTGCTATTTAAAGAAGGAAAAATAAAAGAGTACCAGGAGCTACAGAAAAATATCATCTCTAATATTTTATCAGCACTAACTTCTAAGGGCTATTTGCTATATAGTACCTGTTCTGTTTTTAAAGCTGAAAATGAAGAAATCAAAGATTTTATCTTATCCTCAAATACTTCATTAAAACTTGTCGAAGAAAAATATTTACTTGGGTATTCTGATAAAGCAGATACTATGTATGCGGCACTGTTTAAGCAATAATCAAAAGCCGATTTTTACCTTAAACAAAATCACGAATATTTAATATATTATGACAGATCATTAGAATAAGAAAAACTTCTTGTTTATTAAATTCGTAAGCTGATTTAATAAACGAGAATATGAAAACCCCTAAAAGTTCCAATGTTTTTTATAAATTATTACAAATAGGGGTAAGATCTGATTTGCCATATATCGAATTGGAAAAGACCTATTTATTTAATTTATTTATTTTCATAGGTATTGCCATACTCCCAATTCTTTTTTTTATTAATCTTTTGAAAGGAGATTATGAACTAGGAATACTGATTTTTTTTCAATTCTCTATTTTTTTAATTTGTCTCTTTATGAGCGTTAAAAGAAAATTTCTACATCTGAGAATGATAGTTATTTTTTTTGCATCTGCTTGTTTTTTTATTGGGAGCTATTTTTTCCATAATGGGGCGGAATATTTTTTGTTTACAAATATTTTTGCAGCTTTAATTTTTTGTGATATTGAATGGCAATTTTATGGTTATGCTG